>QHBQ01000212.1 GCA_003243865.1 Candidatus Chloroheliales bacterium
TTGCTCAGTTCCTGGCCGGTGGTGTGATTCTTCAGCACATCGGTCTTCAGCGTTTTCAGCGAATCGATCTGGTCCTGATTCGAGCCGTTGATTGCGGCGATGATTGCCTGTTGATCAGCATCCTGCGGGGTTGGCTTGGGTGCGGAGCAGGCGGTCGGGTTCAGCGCGTTGCCGCCCAGCGGCGCGTTGCCAGGCGCGGCGGGGGTGGGGGCAAGGCTACCACCACTCTTTGCACTGCCACCAGCAGCAGGAGGCATACCCCAGAGTAGGAACCAAACCGCCGCTCCGACTGTAGCCAGCGCAATGATCAGGGCAATGAGGTACAGCCCGAAGCTACCTTGCTGGGTGGTGACCGGCTCGAGCGTCGGCGGTGGCGGATAGTAGTAGTCCGGTTGTGCGCCCTGGGTCATCCACATGGCTGCTTGTGACTGCGGCGCGGTGGGGGGCGGGGTAGTAGGGAGCGCGTAACCTTGTACCGGGGTGGCATCAAGCTGCCCCGCTGGGCGGGTGTAGCGCAGATAGCCACTGCGGCCCAGTTCCTGTGGCGGCAGGCCAGTCTGCTGGGCCGCCTCACTGGGGGGAATGAAGCCCTGGGTACTGGGCGGCGGGCTAGCGGGCGGGTAGCTGTTCGCGGCTGAGTCGCTCACCAGCGGCAGGAAGCTGCCGCAATTCATGCAGAAGCGGGCGCTGGGGGGATTGCTGGTGTGGCACTGAGGGCAGGTAATCATCTTGGTTCTAACATCCTATCCGTAGCGTTCTTCGAGCCAGGGGTCGCCGTGCATATGGTAGCCGTAGCTCTCCCAGAAGCCGGGGCGGTCGCGCTCCATGAACTCCAGCCCGCGCACCCACTTGGCGCTCTTCCAGAAGTAGAGCTTTGGCACCACCAGGCGCAGCGGCCAGCCATGCTCCGGGGTAAGCGGTTCGCCACCGTGCTTGAAGGCGAAGAACGAGCGGGCATCCTCCTCGGGGCGCAGCAGTTCGTCGAGGGCCAGATTGGCGGTGAAGTTGACATCGGCGTGAACCATCACGTGGGTGGCGTTCGGCTTCAGTTTAACCAGCTTCAGCACCTCCTCGAACGGCACGCCCTCCCAATCGTTGTTCAGCTTGGTCCAGTGAGTGACGCAATGGATATCGTTGTGGAAGGTGCGGTGCGGCAGGGCCATGAACTGCTCCCAGTTCAGCGTCACTGGCTCCTCCACCAGGCCAAAGATGCGGAAGCTCCATTTCGCCAGATCCTCGCGCGGCACCCCGCCATAGTGCAGCACCGGCCACTTCTCGGTTAGCGTCTGGCCCGGCGGGATATGCGCGGCGACCTCAGGGTCGAGCGCCTTGCGTTTGGGCCGTAGGCTATCAAAAAAATCAAATGCCATAATCTCTCTCCTTACCTCATGGATTAGTCACTCACATAATAAATGTTTCCGCTTGTTTCGTCAACCCTAATTTGGATTTTCGGCAGCGGGCGGCGGGCGGGCGGTTTGACCACCACGCCGTTCTGGGCCGGGTCGTATTCCGAGCCGTGACAAGGGCAGATGAATAGCCTATCGCTGGAGCTATAGTTTACCGAGCAACCCGCATGGGTGCAAATCGCGCTGAAGCCGATGAAGCTGCCGCTGGTCAGGTGGATGACCCAGGCATCGTTCTGAGTGGTGGGATCAATGAAGCGCATCCCGCTGCCGAGCGGCACCTCGCTGACCTTGCCAATCACCACCCCACCGGCAGGAATCGGCGTGGGTGCGGGTATCGGTGTATCGGTTGGTCCGCCAGCGGGGGTGCTGCCCGGTTCGATGTTGCCACCAGAACTCGCGGTGGTGGCGGTTGGTGGTGGCGGTGCGGGCCGCGTGGTTGTGGTCGGTGCGGGCCGCGTAGTTGCGGTTGGCGCAGCTTGCGGCGGTCGGCTGGTCGCGGTCGGCGCAGGTTGAGTAGGAGGCGTGCTAGTGGGCGCAGTCTTGGGCGGGCGTGTGCTGGTGGGGGCAGCCTGGGGACGGTGGGTGTGCGTGGGCGCAGGTTGGGGTGGACGTGTGTTAGTCGGAGGTGGTGGCACCGCCGTATCGGTCGGCACGAGGGGCGCAGTCGTATCTGTCGGTGCGGCGGGTGCGCTGGTGTTGGTTGGCGCTGCCGCTGTCGGGGCATTGGTCGCGGCAATTGTGGGTTGCGGCGTGCCGGTTGGCTCAAGCTGCGCCACATTGGTGCTGATGGGCTGTGCGGTGGGCGTGCCGACGCTGCCTGCACCTACGTTGCCGCTAGTCGCGCTATCGCTGCCTCGCGTCAGCAGCCCGTTGAGCGCCACTCCGCCACCGACTGCCAGGGCGAGAACCGCACCAATCGCCGCGCCGCCACGCACCAGAAAGTTGCGCCGCTCCTCGCTTACCGCTAGTGGAGCGAGCAATGATCGGGTTGCCAGCCGCTGGTCGAGCGAAAACGGCCCTGCCCCGGCCAGCAGCATAGTCAGCCAGCCGAACATATAGGGCAGATCCCAGCCGGTGTAGAACGGAGTCTGCCCCCAACTGGCAGTCAGCCACAGGGTAGTGTTGAGCAGCAACCCCAGCAACGCCGCCACCCTGGTGAACAGACCCAGGATCACCAGCACGCCGACGATCAGCTCGGTCAACGAAATCATGATGCCGAACAGTTTGGCGTTGGGGATAGCAATGCTGGTCAGCAGGAAGGAGATCGGTGAATGGTTGTAGTCAACGAAGCCCTGTAGCTGCTTGCCGATATAGTTGGGGTTGCTGGGATCGAGGAAGGTCGCATCGGTCAGCTTGTCCAGCCCGGCGAAAAAGAAGATCAGCCCCAAAAAGAGGCGCAACGGTAGGATGACTATCGCGGGGATGTTACTTTGCGACCCGATGTTGCCTGGCTGAGGAGTTTTAGAAATCAAGGTCGTTACCTCTGCTCCTGGTCAAATTTGAGTTCGATCAGCTCATCGAGATGCGCCTGCAACTCGGCGACGCTGGCGAAGATGGCCACTGGCCCCTCCGGTTCAAGCTGCTGGCGGTCAAAGCCACCACTCAACACCGCCACGCAGGGCAGCTCCAGCTTGCGGGCGGCGCTAATATCGTAGGGCGTGTCGCCGATTGCTACCGCCTGGTTCGACTTCAACCCCAGCTTCTTCAGGGCAACGCTGAACACGTCGGGAGCGGGCTTGCTCGATTCCACGTCTGACTTGCTGACCACCACATCTACGTTTTTGTCGGCGTTAAGGTAGCCGAGGTAGCGCTTAACCTCTTCCTCACTCGCCGAACTCGCCAGCGCGACCTTCAGCCCGCGCTGGTGCAGCCGCGCGAGGATCTGTTCCGCGCTGGGGAACGGTTTGGCCAAGTTGGCGATTTTGGTATATTCTTCGTCGTGAGCCTTGCGGATACGTTCCTGTTCCTCCTCGTCGGCCTTGCTCTGCGCTTCGCCCAGGATCGCTGGCACCAGATGATCACCACCCTTGCCCACCTCGATCGCGATGCGCTCCGGTGAAACGCTGTAGCCGCCGCGTTTGAAGGCTCGCTCCCAGGCGATGATGTGCAGCCCGTTGGTGTCCATCAGCGTGCCATCTATGTCAAATATCACCGCCTTGATCATCAGTCGGTTTCCTTTCGTGGGGTTTGTATCTCCCGCCTGCCAGTGGTATACTCGTGGCTGCCAGCAGCCGCACGTTATCCACGCCTCATGCCTCGTGCCTCGTGCCTGTATTTTACAGCAACTGTGCAAAATCGGGGTAAACTCTGGATTAGCGTTTGATGAAAAATTGCGAAGGAGCAGCCACCTTGAAGATATATGATGTGTCCCTCACCCTCGAACCGGGGATGACCACCTACAACAACGAGCCGGGGCCGACGGTGCAGCCGATCGCCGCGATTGACAAGGGTGCCGCCGCCAACGTCAGCCTCTACAGCTTCGGTTCGCATACCGGTACGCACATTGACGCGCCGGTTCACTTCATCCCTGGCGCACCCGGCATTGACGCAACCATGCCCGATGTGCTTATTGGCCCTGCCACCCTGCTCGACATGAGCAACATCAGCGAGGCGATCACCGTCACCGACCTGGAACACGCGGAATTGCCGCCCGACGCCACCCGTGTGCTGCTCAGGACGCGCAACTCGCGCTACTGGGATGATATTAGCGGCGAGTTCCATCGCGATTTCGTCTATCTCGCCCCTGATGCCTGCCGCTGGCTGGCGGATCGTGGTGTGCGCCTGGTGGGGATTGACTATCTCTCGATCGAGCAGTTCGGTTCGTCCGACCACGCCACCCACCTCACCCTGCTCGGCGCGGGTGTGGCTATCATCGAGGGGCTTGACTTGCGCGCGGTTCACGCCGGTCAATATATGCTGGTCGCCTTGCCGCTGAAGATTAAAGGCGGCGACGGTTCGCCCAGCCGCGTGATGCTGATTGAGGATTGGGATTGATTGGCGAAGCTATAGCTGGGCGGCAGGTACATGGCTAGCGAGCAGCCTCGGAGGCGATCGTCTTGTACAAATCATCTGGGCCAGCGCCGAACAGCAGGATGTGGTTGATTAGGAACGACGGCGTTCCCTGCACCTTCTCGCTGTCGCCAATCTTCATCGTATCCTGAATCTGAGCTGCATACTTGTTCGCCTGCATGCACTGCATCAGCTTGTCGCCGTCAATGCCAGTTTGAGTAGCGTAGCTCTTCCACAGCGTGTTCTCGTCGCCGTTGACCCAGGCATCCTGGTTGGCGTACAGCTTGTCGTGGAACTCCCAGAACTTGCCCTGTTCGTTAGCGCACATTCCCGCCTCGGCGGCCTTCATCGCCTTGGGGTGAATGTTGGTGAGCGGATAGTTCATCCACACCTCGCGCACCTGGTTGGTGTCCACATACTTCGCCTTGAAGTCTGATTCCACCTGCGTAGCGAAGTCCGCGCAGCCAGGACACTGGAAATCGCCGAACTCGACGAAGATAACTTTCGCGTTGGGGTTGCCGCGACTGATGCCCTTATCGGCGATCTCTTGAGCGGGCAGTGGCGCATCACCCTCACGCTTCTGGTTGCTGCCGCTGATGATACTGAACAGAATGTACCCACCGACTACCAGCAGCACCCCCAGCAGCGCGTAGAAGTAGAGTGGCACACCCTGGGTTTTCACTGCCGGGCGGCGGGGTTTGGCGGTGGCAGGCCGCACTGGCGCACCGGAGCGTGGTGCGGCCTGCGCCTGCCTGATGGTGGATGCGGGTTTACCCTGCCCGCTGCCCTGCGGTGCGTTCTTTGATTGCTGCCGCTTTGGGCTGTCGCTTGTAGCCATGCAGTTTTCCCGACCTAACTCAAAACTACTTCTTCCCCGCAATGCCCGGGCTAGTCATCGCGTGGGCGTCGAGGATGGCTTCAAGTTGGGCGGTGGGTAGGATCTGCTCCTCGATTGCCAGCTCGCGGATGGTGCGGTTCTCGCGCACTGCCTTCTTCGCCAGGTAGGCCGCCTTCTCGTAGCCAATGTAGGGGGCGAGCGCAGTTGCCAGCCCGCTGCTGTGTTCGACGAGGTACTCGCAGTGTTCGACGTTGGCAGTGATGCCTACGATGCAGAAGTCGGTGAAGGCCCGCACTGAGTTCTTCAGGATGGTCAGCGACTCGAGCGTGTCGAAGGCGATCATCGGCATCATCACGTTTAGTTCAAGCTGGCCTGCCTCCGCCGCTAGGGCCACCGCCAGGTCGTTGCCGATGACGTGGTAGCAGACCTGGTTGAGCATCTCGGCCATCACCGGATTGACCTTGCCCGGCATGATGCTACTCCCCGGCTGCACCGGCGGCAGCACGATTTCGCCGAAGCCG
>QHBQ01000005.1 GCA_003243865.1 Candidatus Chloroheliales bacterium
CCGGGGCCAGCGTTGCCGTTGGCGAAGCTGGGGAAAATGCCCGCATTGATCCACTGCAGGATGGGGTACTCGAAGCCATCATCGCTGCCATCCGAGCCGCCCCAGCTATTGTTGATCACGTTGGGGCGCAGTTCGGGGCGGGGGTCGTTGCCGTTGACATCGCTAGGCGCCAGCATCCACTCAGCGCAGTGCAGCAGTTCGTTGACATCGCCGCCCAATGCGCCGTTGTCGAGACCCTTGCAGGCAATCAGGGTCGCCTGCGGCGCAACGCCGATCACATTCTGACCAGCAGCGTCGAGGCCGACGGTGGTGCCAGCGGTGTGCGTGCCGTGGCTGTTGTCATCGTAAGCGACTGGCTGGTGGTTGACTGCATCATACCAGTTGTAGTTCATGCCGGGCAGCACATAAGTGCCGCGCCAGTGCGGCTGGATGGCGGGGTGATCATACTGCACGCCGGTATCAATGTCGCCGATGGTGACACCCTGGCCGAGATAGCCCTGCGCCCATACCTGATCAGCGTGGATTTGGGTGATGCCGTAGCTGGTCAGCACTGTAGTGGCGGCTAGGGGCGCGGTCTGGGGGGCGCTCTGGGTGGTGTTAGCCTGGTCGGTTATATGATAGGTGCGTACCGCCTTGAGGCTGGCGACATCGGGGCGGGCGGCGAGGGTGTAGGCGGTCTCCGCCTTGCCCTCGACGTAGAAGCCGTTGACGATATAGAACGACTCGACCTTGCTGACCTTGCCATTAGCGGCAAGGCTGGCAAACTGGGCGCGTACTGCTGGCTGGGTGCGGTTGGCAACCTCGCGCAGCTTGTTGTAGACATAGTCGCCCTTCTGCTTCCACTGCAAGGGGCTGATGTCGTTGGTGGTGTCAGCCCGCTCGCTGAGGTAGACCATGTAGCGGGTGTCGCCGTTCGAGTTGGAGCGCAACTGGTTGAGCAGCATCGGCTCGATTTTGGCCTCGATCTGTGCCTGGGTCAGCGTCGAAGCGGGGGCGACGCTAGCTGGTGCAGCGGTGCGACTGGCACCAGCCTGAGCGCTGCCGAGCAGCAGGCTGACCATTGCCAGCGCGGTGAGGAAAAACGTTACTCTATTCTTCATTCTACTGTCCTTTCTATGGAACACTGATGGAAAACACACCGCAAGAGCGGTGAGGATATAGTAGCACAATGCGGCGGTTACGTCAACAAAAAGCTAAGTTCGGGTCAGGGCGCAATGAATCCGCGCCCCTACCAGCACGAAACCCATGTAGGGGCGTGATGAATCACGCCCATAGGCATCAAATTAGGACCAAAGCCGGGGGTGAGCCAGGGGGTCTGGGGGTAAGCCCCCAGCTGATGCCACCCCAGCAATGCTGCTCGTAAGCACAGTAGTCGCAGTCTCAGGCATGGCGGGAGTTGCATAACCCTAACCTTGCCGCCAGTCAGCCGCTGGGGGCTAACCCCCAGATCCCCTGTAATTTCCCCACCCTGTGCTTAACTTGACGCCTATGGCCGACTTTGCAACAATCCGCAAAACCGGGCGGATCTATTGACAGACATAATAAAACCATGCTAAACTGTCGGGGATAAAATAGAACCTTAACAAATCTTTGTCGGACCAGCAGGCATTGCCAGATGTGATCAGGTAATCGCCCAGCGCAACATCCCTAGCGGGGGCGGAGCCGGTACGATTACTTATCTTACTGGCGATCACCTCGGTAGCGCCTCTCTGGCTACCGATAAGAAGGGCAGCCAGGTGGGCAGCCAGGACTTCGATCCTTGGGGTTCTGTACGCTCTAGCTCCGCGATTACCCAGACCAGTATCAGCTACACCGGGCAGGAAACCAGCACCGGCGGGACTGGCCTGCTTTACTATGGCTCCCGTTTCTACGACCCGGTATGGGGCAGGTTTACCAGCGCTGACACGATCGTCCCTGGCATGGCGATAGCGGCAGGCGGCGCACTCGGCACCCTGGGCATGGACAAGAACACCTCGATGAAGGGCCTGACCGTAGACTATCACGAGCCTGGCATGGCTCTTGCTGTGAATGGGGAGAACCAGTTCACCTTCGAGAAAGGCTTCTGGTTCCAGCTATCCAACCGCGATCGCCAGCAATCGAAGACCCCGTTCGGGCCGCTCAACCCCCAGGCATTGAACCGCTATAGCTATGTGGTCAATAATCCGCTGCGGTATACTGACCCGACGGGGCATGATATTGGTCTATACCTTATTCCTCTCGGTGCGCTCGACACGCCTGTGGGTCAAGCTGCCGTTTGGGCTGCTGAGGGTGCGGCAAACGTACAGAATGTACAAGATGCTGGGGGTCCAACAATTGCTGGTGCGGTCGCAGGAGCTATCGGAGGTTTTATTGCTGGCCTAATAATAGGCTCTCTCATAGCCCCAGGTCCTGGTAGTGCTGCCGGGGCAGCGGAAGGTGCAATTAGGGGCTAGCGGAACGGCGGTAGCTATGGGCGTTGGAGCGGCCGCTGGGGTGGGAATTGGTGCTGGAGTTGGCACAATTGTTGGCTGGGCCATTGCACTTGGCGGAGCGATAAATGATCAGGACCTCAGAGACTTTGTTGTTTGGCTAGCCGGGGCCGAGGCACTAGCAATGCGTATCGTTGGTAACAGCGGATACCTAGCAATAGCTGCTATCGGTAATACTATGGTTGTTGCTGCGATTGGTCCTCTGGGCGCAACTTACATTCTAAACGATCCATACACCGGCCCGCTGACGGTTTCACAGGTGAGCCTGTTCCTAGACCAAATTGCTGTACGCTACAATAGTAGTGTAAACGACAGACCAATCATCTACTACTACAAGCACGTATTGAAACTCCCGTAAACTTGCTACTTTCAGAATTTGATGCTAGGGACGCTAAAATATGATAAGTAATAAAACGAGAAGTATATACATCATAGCTGCGGCGGTTTGCTGGCTTGCTCTTTCTTGCTATGTGCTGCTACAGGGTGACCCCCACTCCTTCTATGTGACAGGTGGCGCTGGGTTCGTTCTTATTGCCGTAATAACTGGCAAGAGAATTATAACTGCTAAAGGTTTGGTACGCAGATTCTATGCCTCTCAATTTCTGGTCTGGATAGGAGCTGTTATAATAGCTGTAGATGGGTATTTCCTAGCTGGCAGTAATGGATTGCAAGTGCTGGTTCTTGTTTTTTCGCTTCTTCTTATGTATTCAGGCATACTCCTTATGCTCAACTATTGGCGAAAGCTGGGAGGATCGCAGAGCAAACCCGGCTAGGCTGATTTAGGCTAGTAGCAAAGATTTAGGGTACAGCCCTTGGAGCCTAGTGCGTTTCGGCTCGGTGTCATAGACCAAGTTGAACTAGATCGGGAAGCTGTGAGCAATAGCAGAAATCCAAAGCTCAAGCATGATCCAACTCTTGCATTTCAGCCATGCCCTACACGGCCTAGAATTAACAAAAAGGAGCGCACCGCCAGGTGCGCCCTCCCTCTTTAATCTTTCAGCTTTGGTCTTTAATCTACTCATGCCCAGCGAATGATGCCCTCGTACACAATCTGGGCTATCTCATCGCGACGGATGTTGTTGTTCGGCTTGAAGGTGCAATCGAGATAGCCGTTGCGCAAGAGCATCATCGCAGCGCCTCTACCTCATCGCCGGCAACGCCCACCGCGCTGGTAATTGGGATGCGGGCAACCACGCGGGTGCCTTCGGGTCGGCGCGGGCCGATGCTGACGCTGCCGCCAAGCAGTGCGGCGCGTTCGCGCATCGAGGTTAGGCCCAGGGTGCGCGAGGGGGTGGCCGCGCCAGTGGCGTTGCCGTTAGCAGCGGCGCGTTGCTTGTTGATGCCGACCCCATTGTCTTCGATGCTGAGGATGACCTGGCTATCGTCGGCGTCAATCGCGAGGCTGGCGCGGCTGGCGTGGGCGTGCTTGACCACGTTGGCAAGCGCCTCCTGAGCGATGCGGAAGAGCGCCACCTCGACATCGGCGGGCAGGCGGGGCAGCGCCTCGGCGCAGAAGTTTACCTCCAATCCATTGCGGCGGGCAACCTCCGCCGCGTGCTGCTTGAGCGCGACCGCCAGCCCCACCTCCTCCAGCCGCGCCGGGCGCAGCTCGAAGATCAGCGAGCGCATCTCCTGCAAGGCGGCGGAGGCGGTCTCCTGCAAGGTTGCCACCTTGTTGTGAGCCAGTTCCGTGTCGCCGCCCTGTTCAAGCACGGTGGAAGCGACCTGGGCCATCAGCACCATGCTGAACAGCGATTGGGCTACCGAGTCGTGCAACTCGCGGGAGAGGCGGTTGCGCTCCTCCAGAGAGGCCATCGCGCTGCTGCGGGCGTAGAGGCGGGCGTTCATAATCGCGGTGGACGCCTGGTTAGCGAAGGTGTGGACGATGCGCCCGTCGCGCTCCTCGAAGTTGGGCGCGGCGATGAGCCGATTGATAGTCAGCAGGCCGATGCGCTCGTCCTTCACCGCGAGCGGCAGGCCCAGCCACCAGCAATCCTTGCCGGTGATGCTATCGTCGGCGCTCAGTTCGGCAATGATGAAGTCGGCGGGGCCGTTGCTCAGTTCGGCGAGCAGCGGGCGGCTGGCCAGCGGAATGATTTCGCCGAGAGTGACCGGCTCAGGCAAACCCTGGGCGGCCACCACGCGCACGCTTTCGGGGTTGTCCTCCTCGAACAGCATGATGCGGGCGCTATCGTAGGAGACCACGCTGCTGAGGGCGACCAGGATGATGTCGAGTACCTGGCGCAGGTCGAGGGTCGAATTGAGCAACGCTGCGCTCTGGTTCAGCGCGCTGATACCTTTGATATTGCGCTCAAGCTCACGACGCTGCTCCTCAAGCTCCTGGTTCTGCACCGTAAGCTGCTCCTCGCTGGTGCGCAGGCGTTCCACCTGGCGGGCGAGCAGCGCGTTTAGGCTGTTGGCATAGATCTTACTGAGCCGAATTAC
>QHBQ01000504.1 GCA_003243865.1 Candidatus Chloroheliales bacterium
TCTTGACATATAGCTGGTGCAGGCCGGAGTAATATTCGACCGGCAGTTCGCTAACCGGCGGATGCTCATCGCGGTAAGGGCAGGTTTCGTAATCAGGGCGGTAGGATGCGCCACAGATCGCACAGCGGCGGTAGCGCACTCCGGCCACCACCGCCTGGCAATGCGGGCAACGCAGCGCGGCGGGGGTGCGCTGGCTCTCTGGTAGGGTGAAGTCCTCACCGCAATGGCGACAGATGGTTTCCATGGCCTTAGTTTAATACATCTATTCGTGGTTGTCAATAAGGTTTTCCACAAGATGTTGTGGTCGGCGTAAATTGTGAAAAACACATCAAAAAGTCTTGACAAGCGGCAACAAAGCGCGATATAATAGCTAGGGATTGTGAAAAAATATGCAATCAGCCCGGTGATGCTGCGGTTCAAGAAAAGGGAGGGCCATGATGTTCCGCTGGATTGCTAGTCTGACAACCCGCTTCGCGCCCTGGGTTGTGGGCTTCTGGTTCGCGTTGCTGCTGGCGGTGCTAGCACTTACCCCGCAGCTGCGGAATGTTGCTACCAACAATCAGACCAAGTTCCTGGGCGATAATCATGAGAGCGCCCAGTATAGCGCCAGATACACCCAGGCGTTTCCCAACAGTACCGCATCGGGCTTGGGCAGTATCGTGCTGACCAACGACAAAGGGCTAACCGACGCCGACCGCGCCTATGTCGCCAGCCTGGAACACTGGCTCGACGATAAGGCGGCCAGTGGCACAATGCCGATTACCAACGTCTGGTCGGTGAGCAGCAAGCCGCAGCTTGCCAGCTTCCTTAACAGCGCCGACGGCACCACCACGATGATCAGCTTCAGCTTCACCAAGTCATTCGAGGATCCGCTGGCAGTGCAAGCGGCCAAAGAGATCCGCGCCCAGTTTAATGCCAAGAACTCCGCCATCCCCGCCGACTTGAGCGCACACCTCACTGGCGATAACCCAATCTGGATTGATTATAACCAGGCCAGCCTCGACAGCATCAACAAGTCCACGATCATTACCCTGATCCTGGTTGTCTCCATCCTGCTGATCATCTACCGCTCGCCGGTGTCGCCGCTCATCCCGTTGGCAACTATTGGCTTCTCCTACCTGATTGCGCAGGGCATCATCGCCTGGCTGGCGCAGAACTTCGGCCTGAGCGTGAGTAGCTTCACCGACATCTTCATGCTAGTGATCATGTTCGGCGCAGGCACCGATTACTGTCTGTTCCTCATCAGCCGCTTCAAGGAAGAGCTGCAGAAGTACGACCTCAAGCACGGCGGCGACTCGGCACACGCCCACAATATCATGGTCAACGGCACGGCCAAGCGCGACGCCACCCATAACTCGCTGATCAAGGTGGGTGAGGCGGTCAGCAGCAGCGCGGCAACCGTGATCATTGGTATGGCGGGGATGGGCTTCGCCGAATTTGGCATCTTCAACACCGCCGGGCCAGCAGTGGCAATTGGCGTGACCGTTGCTCTGTTGGCTGGATTGACCCTGACGCCGAGCCTGACCTACCTGCTAGGCCGCTTCGCCTTCTGGCCGGTCAAGCTGAAGGCGGGTAGCTTCAAGCCATCGCGAATGTGGAGCGCGGTGGCGAACCTGGTGGTGGCCCGCCCGCTGCTGACCGTGCTGCTGGTGCTGGCAGCCCTGACCCCACTGGCGGTCAATTCCTTCTTCGGCCATCGCTCGTTTGATACTCTCAATGATCTACCGGCCGACTCCGACTCGCACAAGGGCTTCGAGGTGATGCTGACCCGCTACAGCCCCGGCGAACTGCTGCCCACCCAGATTCTGGTGCAGGTGGCGGGCAGCGTGTGGGACGATGCCACCCTGAAGAAGCTGGACGATTATACCGCCGCGATTGACAAGCTCGACGGCGTGCAGACCGCTCGCAGCGCCACCCGCCCGCTCGGCCAGGCCATTCCCTACCCAATGTACAAAGCAGAGAACGACATCGGCAGGCAGATCAAGCAGGGCATGGCCTACTACATCTCGCTCGACGGCCGGAGCGTTCGGGTGGACGTGATACTGAGCCACGAGCCGTTCAGCGCCGCCGCCCGCGATGTTATCCCCCACCTGCGCGAACTGTCGCACCAGACCTGGGGCCAAGTGGTTGCGGTTGGCGGCACCACCGCGATTAACTACGACATCGAGCAACTGACCCAGGCGGATACCATCCGGGTTGGCGCAATCGTGCTGATAGGCATCTTCATTGTGCTGCTACTGCTACTGCGCAACCTGCTCACCCCGCTCTATCTGCTCGCCACCATCCTGCTCAGTTACGGCGCGACCCTGGGATTGACCGTATTCGTCTTCCAGCAGTTGCCAGGCAACGATGGGCTGGTCTGGTCAGTGTCGTTCTTCCAGTTCATCAGCCTGGTCGCGCTGGGCATGGACTACAACATCCTGCTTATCAGTCGGGTGAAGGAGGAGACGGCTACGCACGGGGTGCGCGAAGGGGTGCGCCGTGCGGTCGCCAGCACTGGCGGCATCATCACCAGCTGTGGCATCATCATGGCTGGCACGTTCGCCTCGCTGATGTTCTCCAGCCTGGGCATCAACGTGCAGCTTGGCTTCGCCATCACCTTTGGTGTGCTGCTCGACACCTTCGTCATCCGTGCTGCGCTGGTGCCTGCCATCGCGGTGCTGCTCGGCGAGGCGGCACAGACCCGCCCCTGGCTGGCCTGGCTCACTGGGGTCAAGCCGGGTCAGGTGGCAGCCACCCCTGCGCCCGCGCTGGTTGCTGGCAACGGACATAGCGATACCATGCCCTCAATCGCCCCTCTAGAAGATGAGAAGCGTGAGGCGGTGGGTAGCAAGAGCTAAAGACTTGTCATTACACCTAGAGATGCACAGTTTGCTATCGCACTTAGCCGCTGGATTCGGTATAATAGCATGGCACACAGAAGTGCAAGCCTACAACCCTCGTAGGGGCGAACCGTCGTTCGCCCTATCTCCGCACAAGGGCGTGCAACTTTCACCAGCCATTAAGGAGGTTAGTTGCCTTTGAACACGCCAATCATCAACGAACTGGTAAACGTAGATTACGAGCGCGCCCGCCGCAAGGCGTGGTTGAACGAGGTTGCCTCGCTGTTCACCCGCCGCAAGAACGAACTGCTATCGTTCGACGAGGTGGCGCAGCTAATCGGCACCAGCAACCAGAGTTA
>QHBQ01000350.1 GCA_003243865.1 Candidatus Chloroheliales bacterium
AGTTGGTGGGGTGGCAGTTGCAGTGTGCCGCGCGTCAGCAATGACTCGGCGGTCATATACTTGAGCGCGTCATCGCTCGATTGGAAGTCGGGAACGGCGAAGAGCAACCCAACCGCGAGGGTGAGCAGGAACAACCAGCGGGCCGCGTGCTGCGGCTGGCCCGCGCCGAGCAGCGGCACGAGCAGGCGTATTAGCAGCAAAGCGAGCGCGATTGCGCCAGCGTAGGCGGCGAAGGTGGGCAGGTCGTTGTGCAGCAAGAAGGCGAGGCCGACCGCCAGCCCGCCACTGAGCAGCAGGCCCGCCAGGATCAGCCAGCGTTGCCGCGCCAGCGGAAAGAAGCTATAGCTGAGTAGCACGATGGCGACGAGGTAGAGGATGTAGCGCCAGTCGGGGTCAGCGGGCGCGGGTTGGGTGGGGGTGATGAGCAGCGGGCTGGCAATCATCGCCTGCGGCCAAATAAGTATCGGGGTCAGCTGATTAGGCACATTAAACAGGATGTCGAGCCGTCCCTGCTTCAGAGCATCAGGCTCAACCCGCCAGCTGAACCACTGCGCCGGTTCAAGCAGGATAACCGGAGGATACACCATACCATTGATGGTGACGGTGAGCGGCAGTTGCCCCCTCACCGCCTCCTTGCGGTCAGCACCGCTAGCGTGGAGGCTAACCGTAAGCGGGTAGCTAGCGCTGATGCCGGTGACGCTGATCGCGCTGCCGTCGCGCAACCAGCGAAAGCTACGCGGCTGGGCCAGGTCGGTACGGATGGTGCGATCGCTGGCGTTGCGCACGAACGGCGTGTCGCGGTAGCCGATGTCCAGCCGGTAGCCGGGCGGCGGGTAGGCAGACACCCCCAGCGTGACCGCCAGCGCTGCCAGCGCTGCGATGACCAGCCAGTGGTAGGGACGGATCAACCAGCCGAAGCTACGCCCGACGCGACGTGCAGCAAAAAGCCTCGCCCCAGCGGGGAGAGGTTTGGTGAGGGAAGAATCTTGCCTGGAATCAATGCTCATCGTAAGTGGCCCCATCCCCTATTCTACCTTCCAAATTGGGCCAGGGCGAACAACGGTTCGCCCCTACAGAAATATGGCGTCACCTCGGCTAATTGGCACGCCTTCTACCTTCTAGCTTTGCTACTCTCGCCAGTTCCCCTCTCCACCGCGCCTGCATACTAGCTAACACTGGTTGGCAGCGAGTCGAAAGGACGGTTGAGCACGATGGTCTGTTCGCGGGCGGGGCCGACCGAGATCATGTCTATCCGTGCGTCAATCAGGGCGCTGAGACGCTTGACGTAGGCGCAGGCGGCCTCCGGCAGGTCGGCCAGGCTGCGGGCGGCGCTGGTGGAGGTCTGCCAGCCGGGCAGCTCCTCGTAGATTGGCTCGACCGCTTGCAGCACGCTTATGTCGCTGGGGATGTGCTGGATGACCGCATCGTTGACCCGATAGCCGGTGCAGATCTTCAGGCTGGGCAGAGTGTCGAGCGCGTCGAGGCGGGTGATAACGATACCGCCGATGCCGTTCAGCCGCGCGGCGTAGCAGGCGGCCACCGCGTCGAACCAGCCGACCCGTCGCGGGCGGCCCGTAACCGTGCCGTACTCCTGATGGCCCTCCCCACCCTGGCTGCGCAGGTACTCGGCGGCGGGGCCGTCAATCTCGGTGGGGAACGGCCCCTCGCCGACGCGGGTGCAATATGCCTTGTACACCCCCACCACGTTATCGAGCGCAGCAGGCGGGATGCCGCTGCCCAGGCACGCTCCGGCGGCGGTCGGCGACGATGAGGTGACATAGGGGTAGGTGCCGAAGTCGAGGTCGAGCAGCGCGCCCTGCGCCCCTTCCAGCAGGATGTTGTGGCGTTCGTCCATGGCGCGGTACAGCATTAGCTGAGTGTCAACAATGTGCTTGCGCAGGCGCTGGCCGTAGTCCACCATCTGCGCATAGACCTGGTGCAGACTGAGCGGCTGGGCATCGTAGAGGCGAGTGAGGATCTGGTTCTTGTGGTTGAGGACGAAGGAGAGGCGGGTGAGCAGCGCCTCCTCGCGCACCAGGTCGCCGACGCGGATACCGATGCGGGCGGCCTTGTCCTGATAGGCTGGGCCAATGCCCCGCTTGGTGGTGCCAACCCCCACACCGCCCTCGCTGCGCTGCTGCTCCTCGAGCTGGTCGAGCAGCGCATGGTAGGGCATCAGCACGTGGGCGCGTTCGCTGATGAACAGGCGGGCGCAACTAACCCCCCGCCCCTCAAGCTCGTCCATCTCGGCCAGTAGCGCGCCGGGGTCTACCACCACGCCGTTGCCGATGACGCAGACCGCCTGCGGATTGAAGATGCCGGAAGGGATGAGCCGCATCTTGAAGGTGCCGAGGTCGTTGACGATGGTATGACCGGCGTTGGTGCCGCCCTGGTAGCGCACCACCACCCGCGCCTGCTCCGACAGCAGGTCCACGATCTTGCCCTTGCCCTCGTCGCCCCACTGCGCGCCGATCACCGCGATTACTGACATGGAAGCTCCTGAAGATTGCTGATTTAAGATTGTAGATTGTAGGTTATGATGTAGGGGCGGGTTGCATTCGCCTTGCCGAACTGCTGTACAAGGCATATTATAACACAAACTCGCCGCGATGGCAGTGAACCATCGCCGGTTCGTGGAAGAATAGCCATCGCTGGTATACCTCGTCACCTTACTCGAAGGTAATATCGAGTTCGGTCAACTGCTGTCATCTTGGATGAACACCGAACCTTACCAAAACCTTACCGAACTTTGGTGGTAAATATAGCAATGGGGCAATTGGTCGAAAATTCGCCTGCTTTGGGTATTGCAAAATCGTCAAACTTGTGATATGATAGCGATGCGCCTGCAGGGATAGAAGATTGACCTAACGATAGTCCGATGTTTTATCTCGTCCGCGCCCGTTCCAGCCAGCAACTACAATCGTTTTATTCAGGTTTATCAGAGATAAAGGAGGAGCCAAATGCCGAAATACAATGTTCGCCAGGAGACCGACATCTGGGGAAACGACAAAACAGTGATCAGGCAAAGCCCTACGGCCTCCGATGTAGGCGGGGCAATCGGCACGGGCCTTGCCCTGGCGGTTGCCGCCCGCCGCAACTCGCAGATGAAGGCAGTTGCCGACGCTATGGATACTGCGCAGAAGCAGTTGGAGAATGGCAACTATGAAGCGGCAATCGCTACGTGCAATACGCTCATCGCCAACAAGGACAGAGAGGCGCAAACCGTCGGCCATATGTTCAAGGCGCGAGGGCTGTATGGCCTGGGACGTTACGACCAGGCCATTCCAGAGTACACGGCAGCTATCTCGATGGCTAACGCGCTAAATCAGGCCGAGGCGGTTGTGCTTGCCTTCCTTGAGCGTGGTATTTGCAATTATTACAATAACGACCTGTCCGCTTCGATGCGCGATATCACTAGCTACATTCAAGCCCAGCCCAACGACGATAATGGATACTTCTGGCAAGGGCGGGCATTGGCGAAGTTGGGCGACCTCGACCAGGCACTCACTAACCTCAGCAAGGCGGTCAGCATCAATCCGGGTGACGCTGCCAACTACCGCGAACGCGCCATTATATACACCCGCCGCAATGAGACCGACAAAGCGATTGACGACCTCACGCGGGCGATTACCCTGAACCCCAACGATGCTGATTGCTACCAAGGTCGCGCTGAACTCTACGAGAGCAAGAATGACCATGCGCGGGCGATTGCCGACCACTCCCGTGCGATTGAGCTTGCCCCCGACAACATGGAGAGCTACAAACGCCGTGCCGCCCTCTATCAGCAAACCGGTGATACTGCACGAAGCGCCGCCGACCTAGCGACGGTTACAAGGGAAGAACCGCTGCTGCAAACCTACCGCCAGTATCTTCAGGCTGCTAATGCAGCATACGACCAGGGCATCAGGGGAGCCTATACGGAAGCAGATACGCTGGCCCAGCCAAACTGGGGTGTCGCCGCTGTGAAGGTTATCGTAACTATCGGCGCTGCTGTGCTTGCCCTCAGCATTTGTAACAGTCCATCCGTCTCTTATCAGGGAATCGGACTCGCCGCCGCTATAAACTTGATAATCTGGGTTGTCCTCGTCCTGACGGTCTTGGGGGTTCTACTTGGCACACGTTCCCAAGCGATCAATAAAGTCAAAGCCTCTACGGCATACCTCCAGATGACAACCGCGAATGAGCCACGTTTGCCTGGCTTCGCCGAGTTCTTCAGCCAATACCTACAGGCAAGGAACGCATCGCGCTTGCAAGACCTGCCCAAGACGACACGCACCTTCTTCGAGACCGGCCCAGGCAACAGAGCCGTGCAGGCATATATCGCTGGTAGCAGACCAGCGTAGCCGCGAGGCAAGCACGCGCATACTCGTTGCTTTCGCTAAAGAATGGGGCGCACTTTCACTCGGTGCGCCCTCATCCTTCTCCCTAAATCCGCTGCAACTCCCCCAGCGGCATCGTCTCCTCCAGCGGCAGGTGCCCGTTGCCGTTCGGTGAGTGGCCGTTCGCCCCATTCTTCGTTGGTCGCCCGCGCTTCTTGCCATTGGCAATGAATAGCAGGGGCGAACCTTACTTGCCCGCCTCCACCAGTTCCTTGCCAGGCTGCACCTCTGCACCCTGAGCGAACTCGTACAGCGGCGCAGTACCGATTGGGGCGGTATCAGAGTCGAGCAGGCGGTCAAGTTGGCGCAAGGTTTGCTCTTCGCACAGGATGTCGGCGCAGATGTTGCAGACCAGTTGCGGCACATTGTTGACCACCACCAACTGCCCATTGCGGCTGCGGTGATATACCGTTGTCTCCTGCTCATAGACACCGGGATGGCCGGGGAAGCGGCATTTGAATGGAGGCAGATCGGCCATGTTCACCGTGCCGTAGCCGTTGGCAATCAGCTTCTCGCGCAGACGTTCAGGGAACGCCTGGGCGCAATCGTACAACGGCACACTGCCTGCTGGCTCTGAACCATCCTGCAAAATACACTCTAGTTGCTCTACTGTGTTGTAAGTAAAGCCAGCCGCCCCGCAGAAGTCGCACACCAGTGCTGGAACGTGATTAAATACCACCACCGCTTTTCCTCCGGGGCGCACCGCGTGAACAATCAACTCAGTGCGCTGTTTACCGGGGCATCCTTGCTTATAGCAGTTCATCTTAGTCATCCTCTCTGTTTTGGCGTAATCCAGCGTGGCGGCACAGGTTCATAAACGGTGACTAGCCAGAGCGTCCCTGCTGTTGTGCAAACCACATGAATATAGCGGCCTTGTTGGGTAACGCCAACAATCAGGCAGCATGGCCCCCACACGTAGCCGGGATAAAGCTCGAGTATCTCTGCATTAGCCAGCGCCTGACGCACCTCGGCGGCGGAGATAAATCGCTCCTTCATTGCTGCATCAGCATGAGGAGTTGGCACAAAGTTGCCCACTGCCCCACGCCGCCGAATTCGAGATATTATCTCTTCCTCGTCCATCCATCCTCGTCAGTAATGAGCAGCGGCGAACCTTACTTGCCCGCCTCCACCAGTTCCTTGCCAGGCTGCGCCTCTGCTACCTGGGCGAACTCGTACAGCGGCGATGTACTAATTGGTGCAATGTCTGAGTCTGGCAGCGCATCCAAAACGTACAAGGTTCTGGTATCGAGCAGGGTATCAGCACAGAAGTCGCATGACAACTGGGGAACGTTATTGATCACCACTGTTTGACCGTCGCGGCGCGACTTTAGGTGCGCCCTTAGCTTCTCTTCATAATACCCTGGACACCAGCTGAACCGGCATTTAATCTTCGGCATCTCGCTATTATTGGCCTGACCGTTGGTGCGGCTCTGCCGTGCGTTCGCCTGCTTCGCGCTCCAGAGTGGGTACTCGTACAAGGGTACGGTGCCAATCGGCTTCACCTGCGGATCGTCAAAGCAGTCCAACCGCTGGCTGGTGTCTGCGGTGAAGAAGGTATCCCCACAGATGTTACATACCATTGCTGGTACGTGGTCAATAACCATTACCTGGCTTGGGCTACGGTTGGCGCGGGTAATCAGCTTCTCCTCGTATCGGCCAGGGCAGTCCTTAAAGTTGCATTTCATCTTACTTACCTCTCTGTGTAGGTGTGGCCCAGCGTGGCGGCTTGGGTTCATAAACCGTAATTATCTCCAACGTAGATTTTACGCTTGTGCAAACCATGTGTAGTGGCCGATCATTCGCAGCTACTCCGTAGACCAAGCAGCAGGGTCCCCGCCGCGCATCGAAATAATCTTCCAGCATTTGGCAGGTTGCCAGAGCTTGCCTCATCTCAATGAAAGAGATACTCTCATCATCCATCTCATCGCGTGCGTGGGCTGTAGGCACAAAGTTGCCTGCTGCCCCACGTCTACGTATCCGCGCTATGATCGCTTGCTCGTCCATCCATCCTCTCGGACAACTTCGCTACCCTAATTATACCACACGCGAACAAAGTAGCGACTAGCACAAACCTTCCGTAACACCCGCTGCAACTCCCCCAGCGGCACCGTATCCTCCAGCGGCAGGCGTCCGTGGCCGTTCGGTGAGTGGCCGTTTGCGCCATTCTTCGCCGGTCGCCCGCGCTTCTTGCCGTTGGCGGTCAGTGTCGGCGTTGTCTCAACGGTGGTGGCAGGCTTGCGCCCGCGGCGGCCTTTCGCTTTCTCGCCGTTGGCTTCGGGCGTGGCGGCGACTAGCTCACCCTTGCGCGGACGACCGCGCTTCTTGGGGGCAGCGGCGGCGCGGGCTTCAGCTTTGCGGGCGGCTTCCTCGAGGATGGCGGAGAGCGGCGTNNGCGGCGTCGAGGATGGTGTAGTGGTAGCCCTGCTCGGTGAGGAATAGCTGGCGGTTGGCGCCAAACTCCTGGTCGTTGGAGTCGCGGGTAACGACGGTGTAGAAGTGGGCAAGCTGACCATCCTTCTTGGGGCGCAGGATGCGACCCAGGCGCTGCGCCTCCTCCTGGCGGCTACCGAACGTGCCACTCATCTGGATGGCAACGCTGGCGTCGGGCAGGTCAATCGCAAAGTTCGCCACCTTGCTCACTACCAGCACCTTCACCTCGCCGCTGCGGAACTGCTCGTACAGCGCCTCGCGTTCGCTGTTCGGCATCTTGCCCGTAATCAGCGGCGCGCCCAGCATATCGCTGATTATCCTCAACTGGTCGAGGTACTGGCCGATAACCAGGATCTGCTCGCCTTCGTGCTTCGCCAGCAGCCGATTCATCACCAGCAGCTTGCGCGGGTTCTCGGCGGCGATGCGGTACTTGATGCGGTTGTCCTCAGTGATGACGTATTCCTGGCGGGTCTCGTCGCTGAGGCTGATGCGCACCTCGGTGCAGTCGGCGGTGGCAATCCAGCCCTGGCGCTCCAGGTCCTTCCACGGCACATCGTACTTCTTGGGGCCAATCAGGGAGAAGACGTCGGTCTCGCGGCCATCCTCGCGCACCAGCGTGGCGGTTAGACCCAGGCGGCGACGAGCCTGGATTTCGGCGGTGATGCGGAACACCGGCGCGGGCAGCAGATGCACCTCGTCGTAGATAATCAGCCCCCAGTTGCGCTGGTTGAACAGGGCAAAGTGGGGGAACTCGCCAATCTCGCCGGTATCCTCATCCACGGTGAAGGGGCGATAGGTCATCATCTGGTAGGTGGTGATAGTGACCGGGCGGATTTCCTTGCGGTCGCCAGTGTACTCGCCGACATCTTCGGGGCGCAGGCTGGTCTTGGTGGTAAGCTCCTCAATCCACTGGCGCACCGCGATGGTGTTGGGGGTAAGAATCAGGGTCTGGGTTTGCAGCCGCTCGATTGCGCCCATGCCGACCATCGTCTTGCCCGCGCCGCAAGGGAGGACGATCACGCCGCTGCCGCCGCGCGACGAGCCGGAGGCGTGGAAGATGTCCACCGCCTCGCGCTGATACTGGCGCAGGCTGAATGGCTTGCCCTCCGCTGTGAACGCTCGTAGGGTGACGGCAAGGGGCGCACCCTCGACGTAGCCCGCCAGGTCCTCGGCGGGGTAGCCGAAGCCGACCAGCGCCTGCTTGACGTGGCCGCGCTTGGCCGGGTCTACGCTGATGGTATGGCTGTCGAGTTGCTCAAGGATGTAGGGCTGGATGCGCTTGTGGCGGGTGATCTCGGTAATCAGCAGCCGATCCTGCGACTGCAACACCAGCCGCCCGACATCATCCTTCAGCAGCTTGACCCGACCAAAGCGGGAGACGTAATCCTGCACGTCAACTGCGATGTTGCTCGGCACGTCGTACTTGCTGAAGCGGTTGAGCACTTCGATGATCTGCGCTGCGCTCTCGCCAGCAGCGGCGGCGTTCCACAGCGATAGGGGAGTGATGCGATAGGTGTGGATGTGTTCGGGCGACTTCTCCAGTTCGGCAAAGCGGGCCAGGTAGTCGCGGGCCTCAGCATAGAGCGGGTTGTCCACTTCGAGCAGCAGCGATTTATCGCTCTGCACCACCAGCGGGTTGTGCGGGTTATACATGGTTGGTTCAATCCTTCATTAAGTGGGGGGTAATTGCGAATGGCGTGGCAACGATATGCCAGCTAGCATCCTGCTTAAAGCACACACCATCGTGCAGTTTATCATATGGCTGGCAGGTTGTCAAATCACCAGCGAACGCAGATCGGGCATATGATGGCGTTGAATAAGGGTCAGTCCCAAGCAGTGCCGTCTCGGTAGCGGTAAACAAATGCTCCCCGCCAGTCAACTGTTTGGTGTACAGCCCAGTTGTCTCATTCTAATATCAAACCGCATCGTCCACTACTGTGGTAGAGATGTAGTGTCGCCGATTCACATCAGAACCGCTGTTTCCTTCGGAAATCACATTTTTAGTAATATGTTTGGTAAATTTGCTATTGGGCAAGATATGTGATACTATCCAATCTGCAGTACATCAACCCCACATCTTACGTCTGCACATAAATTGGTAGATGTAGAAGCTTCTCCACTGTATATTGCAAACTTGGTGCTATGTGGTGAATCGAAGCTGTAGCTATAGTGGTTGACGGTATACGTACTGTCGAAGCACGTTGTTTTAGTTGGATGTCTGCTCTATAGAAAGGAGCAGGCGTAAGAGAGAAAGAGGAAGAGATGAGCAGTCAAGCGCGAGCGTACCTCGTAGTGATCCTGTTGGCAATTGTCGTGGCTATAACCCTATCGAACGGCGGTCAAACGCAGGCACAGCCAGCGACCCAACCCGCCTCCACCCACAGCCAATCCAGCGCCGCATCAGCAATCAAGCAACAGTCAAAACCCGCCCACCCCGCCGCCACTATCACCGTCTGTGCCTCCGGCTGCAACTATACCACCATCCAGGCGGCGGTCAATGCCGCGAACAACGGTGACACCATCCAGGTTGGCGCAGGCAACTACGTCGAGCAGGTGATGATTACCAAGACGCTCACCCTGAACGGCGCGGGCGCAACCTCCACCTACATCCGCGCCCCCAACCCGATGACCACGGTGCGCATCACCAACCCCAGCATCCCCTCGCAGTATCAGGATGTGGCCGACATCGTGACCATTAGCGGCACGGTCAGCGTGAACATGAGCGGCTTCAGCGTGGCTGGCCCCGGCCCCGGCACTTGTGTGATCAGCTATGGCATCTTCACGGTTGGCGGCGCGAACGTCAATTTCAACAACAACCACGTCTATTCTGTGCGCGACAACCCGTTCAGCGGCTGCCAGAACGGCATTGGCATTCGGGTCGGTTCCCGCTTCCTAGGGCAGGCCGGCTCCGGCATCGTCAGCAACAGCGTCTTCACCGACAACCAGAAGAGTGCAATCATCTTCGACGGCCCCGGCGTCAGTGGCACGATCAGCGGCAATACCATTACTGGCAATGGCCCGACCAACATTACCGCCCAGAACGGCATCCAGGTCTCGCGCAGCGCGGTCACTACCATCACCAACAACGTCATTTCCGGCTGGTATTACAGCAACTATCCCAACTCGGCCTCCGGTTGTGTCGAGGTCTACAATGCGGGCAACACCACCGTTGCCAACAACCTCGTCTCCGGCTGCAATGTGGGGATTGACCCTGGCAACGATGAGGCGCTCACTGCCATCGGCAGCTTCACCGGCAATGTAGTTACCGGCACCAACAGTGCTGGCGATTATGGCGTCGCCATTGGTGACGGCTGGGGCGGCTCGCTTGTCGCCAACAACGATGTCTCCAATGCGATCTGGGGCATCTATAGCTACGACGTACCCGTGACCATCACCAGCAATCTGGCGCATGGCAACAGCAATGGCATCTATCTCGATACCTTTGGCGGCCTCAACGGCGCGGCGAACGATAGCATTAGCTTCAACCGCATCGTCAGCAACACCACCGGCCTGTTCAACAACGTCCCCGCTCCTGCCACCGCCATCAATAACTGGTGGGGCTGCAACGCCGGACCCGGCGGCGCGGGCTGCGATACGGTGGGTGGCTCGCTGCAAGCAGGCAAGCCAGAACGCCCCCGCACCGTGCCAGTTGATGGCCCGGCGCAAGGGAAGCGCCCCGTTACTAAGGCGAAAGTTGCGGCCCCGCTTGGCGCAATAACCTCCAATCCCTGGCTCACTCTAAATGCCACTGTCAACCCAGCGGTCATTACCGTCGGCCAGACTGCGGTAGATACTGGCACGCTGACCATCAATTCGGCATCGCAGGACACCTCCGGCCTGGGTCATGTGCGCGACTACACACCGATGTACTTCACCGCTACGCTCGGCACCATGAGTCCGCCATACACCGGCACGATCAACGGCCTCGCCAGCTCTACGTACACATCTAATACCCCCGGCCCCGCCACTGTTTGCACCATCGTCGACAGCCAAACTGTTTGCAACAACGTGACCGTCAATCCGCTGGCGACCGCCACACCAACCACCACCAACACGCCAACCAACACGCCGACCCCCACGCCCACCACCGTCAGCACCATCGTGGTGGTGCGGCCCTCCAACCTGCAAGGCTGGGCGCGTTATGACGAGAACACCGCTACCAGCAACTTCGTCTTCGGCCCTCCCGTCCCACCCTACGGCATTGGCAGCTACCAGATGCAAACCGGCCCTGGCAACGGCACCAACATGGGCGGCAAGAACTACTTCGCCACCAACACCTATAGCGGCACGCGCCTCGCAGACATCACCTCACTGACCTATCGCGCCTACATTGACCTTGCCTCGCAGGCCGCGCCCCAGCTAGACATCGTAGTCGAACTGAAGGCCGACGTCAACGGTGATGGTACCTACGACACCACCTTCGTCTTTGAGCCGGTCAACTCTCCGGATCAGGGTACGCCCACCCCTGGTATCTGGCAAACCTGGAACGCGCGGCGCGGTAACTGGCGCATCACCCGCCCGGCGTGCGGTCAGGTACCCAATACTTATCTACCACTGGACACCTTCCTTGCCGGTTGCCCCACCGCCAGAATGGTGCAGTGGTATCCGCGCGCCGACGGCTACGCCTCCGGCCTGAGCGCTGGGCAGGCGTCAGGCGGCGCATGGGCTAACTTCATCGGCTACGCCGACGGCTTCGAGATGGGCATTAACTACAACTCTACCATCTACGACTTCGAGCCTGACCTGCCCACCGCTACTCCAACCCGCACCGCCACCGTCACCCCGACGGCCACCGCTACCACGGGGTTGCCAACCCCAGTGCCAACTGGCACCGATACTAGTACGCCGACCAGCACCGCAACCAATACGCCAGTGCCGCCGACTAGCACACCGACGCGCACCAATACGCCAGTGCCGCCCACCGGCACACCGACGCGCACCAATACGCCAGTGCCGCCGACTAGCACCGCAACCAATACGCCAGTGCCGCCCACCAGCACACCGACGCGCACCAATACGCCAGTGCCACCGACTAACACGGCAACCAATACGCCAGTGCCGCCGACTAGCACCGCAACGGCTACAAGCGTGCCGCCCACCGGCACACCGACGCGCACCAACACGCCAGTGCCGCCGACTAGCACCGCAACCAACACGCCAGTGCCACCGACTAACACGGCAACCAACACACCAGTGCCGCCGACTAGCACCGCAACCAATACGCCAGTGCCGCCCACCGGCACACCGACGCGCACCAACACGCCAGTGCCGCCGACTAGCACGGCGACCAATACGCCGATAGTGCCAACAGCAACGCCAACCGACTGCCCGAACCCGTTCGTGGACATCAACAACAACGTCTTCTACTATGCCATCCACTATCTCTACTGCCGCGGCGTGGTTAACGGCGTTGACCCCACTCACTACGACCCGGCTGGCACCGCCACCCGCGCCCAGTTCGCTAAGGTGGTGGTACTCGGCTTCGGTCTGGCACCCTACACTCCCACTGGCGGTGGCCACGACTTCACTGACGTGCTACCCAGCTACTGGGCTTACAGCTACATCGAGACCGGCTTCCACGCTGGTATCCTGCAAGGCTTCGACCAGCCAAACTGCGCCTCGCACAACGCTACCTATCCCTGCTACCTGCCCAACATCCCCATCACCCGCGGGCAACTTACCAAGCTGGTGGTGCGGGCAGGTAGCTACACCCCGTACACTCCAACCGGCGGCGGCCAAGACTTCACCGATGTTCCGCCCAGCTACGTGTTCTACGTAGACATCGAGACCGCCTACCACAACAACATCATCAACGGCTATCCCGATGGCACCTTCAGGCCGAACAACAACATCCGCCGCGACGAGATGGCCCAGATTGTCTACGAGGGCATCATCCATCGGCCTTGATAGGATTAAGGATTAAGGGCTAAGGATTAAAGAAGCAGGGCGCATCTCCGGGTGCGCCCTGCTTCCATTTTGGTATACAACCCCTAGGCCACCCAGTACCAGTTGGCGAAGCGGATGAAGTAAAGGGCGAGCAGCATCACACTGAGCAGCAGCCAGACGAGGTGGAAGGTGCGCGAACGTGCGCCAGCCAGGCCCAGTAGCATGAAGGCGGGAAAGAGGACGACGACGAAGCGGCTGATCGATAGCAGGGGCTCGGCGGAGGCGGCGCTGCT
>QHBQ01000046.1 GCA_003243865.1 Candidatus Chloroheliales bacterium
GCAGTATGGTATAATGCAGCCGCCCAATTAAGAGCAAGCAAGTATATCATGGAAGGGTAGGTTCGATCACCCAATATGCAAAACCTCCGCCGCTGGCTGCTGCCAGGGATGCACGTTAAACGCTGGCTGGGCCTGCTCACGCTCGGCCTGCTGTTGGTCAGCATCGGCATTGCCGTGGCCGTGCGCGCCGTTTATGTCGCGTTGCCCGACAAATTGAAGTCTAGCGACCCGGCGGCTACCGCTGCGCTCAAGTTTATGGGCGACCCTTGGCGCGAGATCCTAATCGTCGGGGTCGGGCTGGTTATTGCCGTGTTCGCCCTGATCATGGTCAGCAAGAGCGTGCTGGAGGCGGTGCAGGCAGTCAGCGAACGTGAACGCGAAGCGGCCAGCGTCAGCCCGGCCTATCGCAACGGTAATGGCAACAACGGCAAGACCAACAGTAGAGGCGCGCCGCTGGTGGATATCATCCACGCCTATCGCTTCCCTAGCGCGCCCAAGCCGCGCGGCCCGCGCATCGTCTGTATTGGCGGCGGCACTGGGATGCCGACTATGCTGCGGGGGCTGAAGCAAGTGACCGACGACCTGACCGCGATCGTGACGATGGCCGACGACGGCGGCAGCAGCGGGCGCATCCGCGAGGAGTTTGGGATGCTGCCTCCCGGCGACATCCGCAACAACCTGGTCGCCCTGGCTGAGACCGAGCCGTTGATGGGCGAGCTATTCCAGTATCGCTTCAAAGAGGGCAGCCTGGAGGGCCACAGCTTCGGCAACCTGTTCATCGTCGCGCTCACCGACATTACCGGCAGCTTCGAGCAGGCCATCCGCGAGTCGTCGCGGGTACTGGCGGTGAAGGGGCGGGTGCTACCCACCACCCTTGCCAACCTGACCATCAGCGCACGGATGAGCGACGGGACAGTTATTCGCGGCGAGTCGAACGTGGGCCACAGCCACGGCCACATTACCCGCATGATGGCCGAACCGGCCAACGCGCCCGGCTACCCCGACGCGCTGCGGGCGATTGACGAGGCCGAGTTGATCGTGCTTGGCCCTGGCAGCCTCTACACCAGCGTCATCCCCAACCTGTTGGTGCAGGATATCGCCCGCGCGGTTATCTCCTCGCCCGCGCTGAAGGTATATATCTGTAACGTCGCCACCCAGCCGGGCGAGACCGACGGCCACACCGTACTCGACCATGTGCGTGCCTTGCAGCAGCACGCGGGCGACAAGCTGATTGACTACTGCATCGTCAACAGCGACGCCACCTCGGCGGCGGCGATCAAGCCGGATATGGCAGTCAGCGCCGTGACCATGACCCAGGACGAGGCCGACGCGGCGGAGCGAACCACTGGTGTCCACTTCCTGCGCGTGCCGGTGGTAAGCAGGGAGAACCCGCTGCGCCACGACCCCGCCAGGCTAACCGCCGCGCTACTCGACCTCTACACCCGATGGCGGGCGCTCAACGAGGGTACGGCGCGGGTGGAGGAGCAGCAGCTGGAGGCGGGCGCGGCGCGGAACTGATTTATTCTGTGCCGTGTGGTATAATTCACCCGCCCACAAAGAGCGAATCGTCGTGAGCGGGCAAATAACTTGCTTTAGGATATGAATTGCCGCCCCTGCTGCCCTGCGGCAACGGCGCGGCGTTCGTTCTGAATAGGATTTTCTCAAAGTAGAGGAGAGGAGCATTACCAATGGCAACTACCCGCATCGGCATCAATGGCTTTGGCCGCATCGGTCGCCAGGTGTTCAAGGCGATCCGCGAATTGGTTGACGAAAACGGCGAGAACGACCTCGAAGTGGTCGCAGTCAACGACCTGACCGACACCCGTACCCTCGCCCACCTGCTTACCTACGACTCGAACTACGGCCAGCAATTTGAGGCCGACGCCATCCAGGTACATGAGGGCGCGTTCATGGTGCAGGGTAAGGAGGTTAAGACCCTCGCCGAGCGCGACCCCTCGAAGCTGCCCTGGGGCGAACTGGGCGTAGACATCGTGGTGGAAAGCACCGGCCTGTTCACCGACGCGGAGAAGGCTAAGATGCACCTGCAGGCNGGCGCGAAGCGGGTGATTATCAGCGCGCCCGCGAAGGGNGAGGACATCACCATCGTGATGGGGGTCAACGANGAGCGCTACGACCCNAATGAGCATCGCATCATCTCCAANGCAAGCTGCACCACCAANGGCCTCGCGCCNGTGGCNAAGGTNCTGCTGGAGAGCTTCGGCATCGTCAAGGGCTTCATGACCACTGTCCACAGCTACACCAACGACCAGGTTATCCTCGACTACCCGCACAAGGATCTGCGCCGCGCCCGCGCTGCCGCCCTCAACATCATCCCTACCAGTACCGGCGCGGCGCAGGCCATCTATCTGGTGCTGCCAGAGTTGAAGGGCAAGTTCAACGGTATCTCCCTGCGCGTGCCGACCCCCACCGTCAGCATAATTGACCTGGTGGTGCAGACTGAACGCGACACCACCGTCGAGGAAGTTAACAACGCGCTGCGCGAAGCGGCGCAGAGCGAAGAGCTTACCGGCATCCTTGCCTACGAAACCCGCCCGCTCGTCTCGATGGACTTCAAGGGCGACCCCCACAGTAGCATCGTGGATAGCCTTAGCACGATGGTGCAAAGCGGCAACCTGGTCAAGGTGCTGGCCTGGTACGATAACGAGTGGGGCTACTCTTGCCGCGTCGCCGACCTTGCCGACTTCATCGCCCACTACGACGAGGCCGAGAAGTAAAGCTGACCTAGGGGCGCGATTCGTCGCGCCCGCTAGCAAGGAGAAGGCGATCAATGGCGATTGAGAAGAAGACGATCCGCGACGTGCGGCTGCATGGGCGGCGGGCGCTAGTGCGCGTTGACTTCAACGTGCCGATGGACGACCAGGGCAACATCACCGACGACACCCGCCTGCGCGCCCACCTGCCGACCATCAACTATCTGCTCAAACATGGTGGCAAGGTTATCCTGATGTCGCACCTGGGCCGACCGAAGGGCAAGCCGGACATGAAGTACAGCCTCAAGCCGGTTGCCGCGCAGCTAGGCGAACTGCTGGAGCAGCCGGTCTACTTTGCCGCCGATTGCATCGGCGACCC
>QHBQ01000451.1 GCA_003243865.1 Candidatus Chloroheliales bacterium
ACGATGAAGAGCTAGGCCGAGCGCTTGACCTCATCCGCGAACGGATCAAGGCCGTAAGCAGTAGCCCAGCAAGAATGAGTAGGCCGCCTCACCTAAGCAGTGGGGCGGCCTTTGTTTTGTCTGTCTGGATCGCTACTCCGGTTTGGAGATATTCATCACATCATAGATGGTCTTGATTTCGCCGGTGCTTGGGTAAGGGGGTAGCTCAAGCTCGCGCAGCAGCGATATCGCTTCCTCAACCGCAGCAAACGCTTTGGCATAGGTGCGCGGGTTGGGTTCCGCTTTATCCTGCTCCAGCAGCATGATCGCATAATCCTGCCAGGCAATCGCCAACTCATAGTAGGTCAGGTGGCCGCCCTCAATGGCTTGCTGGAAGTGACGTTCCGCCGCAGCCGAGTTCCCGGCTGCGGCTTCAAGCAGGGCTTCGGCGTAGTGAACAATGGCTAGCTTTCTGCCCTCGGCATCGTCACTGTGTGTTTCCTTAAACGATTGCAGCAGGCTGGTGGCGCGCTCGTGGTCTCCTTGTTTGAGATGGTAGACAATCAGTTGCAGCACCGCCTCTTTTCTGAGAAAGGGGCTGTCAGTTGCGGCATGGAGGGCTTTCAGTGTATAGTCGAGCCAGGCGTGCTGGTCATCCTGCTGCCGCCTCAGCTCGGCGAGGTAAGCCATCACTTCCTCGGTAACGATGCGGTTGCCAGTGTGCTGCACCAGGGCATGGGCCTCGCGCAGGTAAACCCCCGCTTGCTCAAGATCGCCATGCTTAAGGTAGACGGCACCCACCTGACTAACCACCAGGGAGCGGGTGTTGAGGTCTTCAATCGCCCCAGCCAGCGCCAACGCCTCAGCGGCGTATTCGAGCGCCAGCTTGTAAGGGCCATAGTTGGAATGTAGCCAGGCGAGGTTGGTGTACGCCTGGGCCAGGGCCACGGGGCTAGCTCGCTCTGCCGACGCCTTCCCCAGATTGTAGCAGGCTATCGCCCGGCTGATCTCCCCCTGAGTGATGTAGATACTACCCATATTGTTGATCGCTTTGGTGGCAATGTCGTATGCCTGCGCCTGGGTGGCTACCTCGCTGCTGCGCTGATAGTAAGCAAGCGCGGCAGCAGTCTGGCCGTGATGGTGTTGGCTAATGTAGCCAAGCTTGTTGAGGATATCCGCCAGCAGCGCCCTGCCCTGGTTATGGCCTTCCAACAACGCCAGAGCCGTTTGCAACTCCTCATCGGCCTGCCCCATCTCGCCCTGATTGTAGTAGACCGTACTCTGTAGCCAGCAGGCTTGGGCGCGGAGTAGGGGATACTGCTCATCCTGCGCCAGGCCTGGAGCGGCCAGTTCGCGGTTAGCCTGCTCCAGGCTGGCGGCGGCAAGCTCGTAATCGCCCTTATTGACGTTAGCTTCGGCATTTGTGAGGTGATAATGGGCATCGGTAAGGCCCAGCGCCGCGCCACAACTCTCACAGTCGCGCTCCCCATTCAAGTTCTCAGCCCCACACTTCACGCAGCGCATTGCACTACCCTTTCACGATCTGAAACGCAGCAAACCAAATCAGTATTACACAAATGGATTATACCTCTAACGTTGCAGATTTGCAAGCGACGCTCAAATTAGCGGGCAGGGCGCGCAGCGACCCCCAGAGTAGCGCTACATCTTCAGGCGCTACTCTGGGGGTGCGAGGAATGATCTAATATCAATCAGCCAAGTTGATGCTGTATTTCTATAGGGGCGGACCGTTGTTCGCCCCAGCCCAATTTACCGCATCACCCAGCGCACTTGGTATTACCACCAGGTGGGAGGCGGGTTCTGGATGCCCCCCGCAACTGCTATGACCAATGCAAGTACCAGCGCAGCCAGGCGGCTAGCTAGCATAATGGTAGTGTCTTTCACCTTATTTTTCTCCTTTCCCCAAGAGTTCTAGCTCCGAGGGATGACCTAACCAACATTACCACCAGGTGGGAGGTGGGTTCAGGATGCCCGCCTCGATCGCCATGGCCAATGCAAATACCAGCGCGGCCAGGCGACTAGCTAGCATAAGAGTTGTATTTTTCACCTTATTTTCCTCCTTTCCTCAAAGATTTTTGTGCCGAGGCAGGCCTTCGGTAGTATGTTAAGCGGTTCTAAGAAAGAATTACCAAGAAGCGAGGGTTGCCCTGACTGATACATCATAGCACATAATAAACCGTTTGTCAAACGGCTTATAAATGGTAGGAGTTACGCAGTTAAGCAGGGCGCACTTCAATGCGCCCCTACGGGAAACAGGTTCAATTGCCTGTGCAACTGAGTAAGTCCTCAATGATACCAATTCGCTTTGATGACGCTGCAATGAGCACACAAAAACGAGGCTGAACCAGCGTTCAGCCTCGTTTTATAGGAGCATTGATATGCGGAACTTAGATGTCCAAGCCGTGTACCGTTGCCACATCAATCATGAGCCGGGCGTAGGTAATGCTAGCAGCGTAGACGAAGGCGGACAAGGACAACTCGCCACGTGCCTGGTTGACTAGCTGCCTCTGCTCTGCATCGGTAAATACTACGTCGAATCGGGCTTCCACCTCGCGCCCCTCGCTGCGCCATGCCCCACGGCGAGGAATGGAAACACCATGGTGGAAGTTTGGTTGACGCAGCTTGAGCCGGGCTACCCACCAGGCGGCCTGGCGGCAGAACGGCTGGCGGTCTAGTGTTCCCCTTGCGCGATCAAGCAATGCGAGTTCATCCTCAGTGAAATGTACCTCGGTGCGGGCTCGCGTTACGTTGCTGCCTTCATTGGTCATGGCAGATGTTCCTGGCCGAGAATACGCTGACTCGCTACCAGAACCTCCTCGCACTGCGTTGCTGCCTTCATTGCTCATGTCGGTCTGCTCCTTGCCTCTCTAGCACTTTGCTAGGGTGCACGTCAGTGCGCCCCTACGGAAACAAAGTAAATCGCCTGCACAGCCTAAAAATGCTACTGTAATATTAACGCATTGTTGATAGAAATGATAGCAGTACTTCCTTCCTGTTTTTGGTATAGTACTTTAGGAGCCAGCAATTCCTGAATAAAAGAAACGAGGCGCACTCATTTGTGCGCCCCGTCTATTTATGCCCCCCATCTTCTGTACTACCGACGCTCCAGGCGTGAGCTACGCAGGTAGCGCATCCCCAGCAACACTGCAATCAGCACTAGCACCACGATTATCGGGAACTCCGCGCCGGTCTGCGGCACACTGCCGCCAGTGTTCGGTTGCTGGCCGGGGCGACCGCTGGAAGGTGTTGCGGTTGGTGCCGCAGTACCGCTATGGGTCGCCTGCACGCGGATGACCCACTGGTCGAGCTGGTCATCGTCCACAACCTGAGTGGTGCGGGTGCGGAAGATGAGCAGATCCTTGTCAGCCGAGCCAACGGGTAGCTGCAAGCCGGTACTGAACAGCGGGCCAGCGGCCTTGAACTTCGCGTAATTAGGCCAGGCGGTGTTCACCGCGCCCCAGTTGATGCAATCCACCACCGCGCCCTTGTCGTCAACCACGCAGACAAGGTCGGCATCGTGGGCAACCCCACCGCTCTGCGTCCAGTGCGGCAACTCGCTCGCGCCTATCCGCAACGTCAGCGATGGCTTTAGCTCACGGCTGAAGTTGTCGCACACCTTGCTGCTGCAAATCTGCCATGAGGTCATCGAGATCGGGTTGGCCGTATCGTTCGATAGCTCCACATACTCGCTGCTGACCGTGGCTGACACCTTCACGGTTGCCAGTAGCACCGTTGATGACGCGGCAGAGGTACGCATCGCCGGGAGCAGCAACAAGCCGCCCAGCACGATGAGGGCTACCAACCCCGCAACAGTTTGTCTCCGCATGGTATAACCGCCTCCTTTCGTACTGGGAACCCTGGCCTTTGCTGATGAGGGTGGGGCTTGCTCGTCGCTGTTGTTCTGCTGAACATAATGTAGCATAAAATCCGCTGGCTGTCAATACTTATGTCAAGGATGTGGATAACTTGGCTTGGTTGCGCGGGATAGTTAACGATATTGCGATCAGTGGTATAATCATCAAGGCAAGTTCAGCAACGGGCGCAAGCCGCCCGACAAGGAGGCAAATCTTGGCAACCGTACACGCCAACGTGCAACTGATCCGTGAGATGGAGTTTCGGGGCCGCGCCCCCAACGGGCATGAGCTGACAATTGATACAAGCGCCGACCATGGCGGCCACGCGCTCGGCCTTGAGCCGCTCGACCTGGTGCTGCTCGCGCTGGGCGGCTGCATCGGTCTGGACGTAATCAGCATCATGCGCAAGAAGCGTCAAGAAGTAACCAACTACGATGTGCGCATCACCGCCGAGCAGTCGGATGAGCATCCCCGCGTCTACACCCGCATCGAGCTTGAGCACGTGGTCGCTGGGCGCAATATAGACGAGCAAGCGGTCGCTCGCTCGATCGAACTGTCGGAGACAAAATACTGCCCGGTCAGCGCGATGTTGCGCAGCACGGTGCAAATCCACAACCGCTACCGCATCGTCAATGACGACGAACATCCGGTGAAGTAGCCAGCAATTAATACAGACCCGAACTTTGCAGCCAGTAAGCGAGCGGGCTGAAGCGCTACTAATCCAAGCCCCCAGCGGAGTTTGGGGAGAACCTCACCCAGCCGCAAATCCTAAGCCCCCAGCGGGGGTTTAGCTTGTGCCTCGCTCTGCGCTCCACAAAACCGGTCATGACTCATGTTCTCATACACAGCTAATGTAAATGCTGCCGTTTTTGTGTTATAATCGGGAGGAAACTGGCACAACTCTGCGTTGGGGTGTGATTGCCTGGTGAAGGGTCCTAATTGCCGGTTTGGTAATGCTGACGTTCAGAGCTAGTAATGGGAGTTAGAGCTTGTCAATTCGTCTGCGCCTGGTCCTGCTGTACAGCGGCTTCCTGGCCGTCATCGTTACCGTCCTCTGCCTCGCGGTCTATGGCTTCTTCGCCAAGAACCTATCGGACAGCGTGGATGATACCCTGCGTTCGCGCATCCAGGCGGTGGTACAGAGCAGCACTCTTCGTGATGTATATGGCACCCTTCAGGTTGACGTACCTGCTGCTGACGCCTTCAGCAGCGAGTCGGTATACGTAGAGGTGTTGGACCTTGAGGGCCGCATTGCGCGCGTCTCCAGCAACCTGGCGGGCAACCTGCTGCCCATCAGCGACAGCGCCTTCAATGCCGCTGCCCATCAAGGCAAGGAAACCTGGAGCAACCAGACGCTGCCGAACGGCACGGTGCTGCGAATGTTGACCAGCCCGCTGCAATTGCCAAGGGTGGCGGAGCCGTCCGGAGCGATAATTGTGGCCGAGTCACTTGAGCCAATGAAGGCGACTCTGCGCAGTCTCGCCCTGGTGCTGATTATCAGCGGGGTTGCTGCCGTGCTGCTATCGGTGCTGCTCGGCTGGTTCGTCACCCGCCGCGCCCTCACCCCGATTGCCGCAGTGACCGCCACCGCGCACAACATCGAGCTATCACAGGACCTCAGCCAGCGTATCCCCGAACGCAAGGTCAACGACGAGGTCGGTCAGCTTGCTAACACCTTCAACCGAATGCTCGATCGGTTGCAGACTGCGTTCGCCTTCCAGCAGCGTTTTGTCGCCGACTCGTCGCACGAGCTGCGCACTCCGCTGACCGTAATCAAGGGCAACGCCAGCCTGCTGCGCCACGTGGACGACCCAGCCGAGCGCGACGAGGCGCTGCGCGCGATTGAGAACGAGGCGAACCGCATGAGCCGCATCGTTGACGACCTGCTGCTGCTTGCCCAACTCGACAACCCCAGCCCCACTGCGGTGCAGGACAGCGGTAGGCTAAAGCGTCCGGTCGAACTCGACACCCTGCTGCTCGATACCTTCAAGCAGGCGCGAGTGATGGCGGGTAGCCGGCGGGTCAGCTTCGGCCACGAGGACACCGCCACCGTGCTGGGCGACCCCGACCAACTGAAGCAACTGCTGCTCAACCTGGTAGACAATGCGGTAAAATATACCCCTGAAGAGGGCAGCATCACCCTCAGCCTCTACCGCGACAATGGCTGGGCAGTGTTGGAGGTGGCCGACACAGGGGTAGGCATCAGCCAGCAAGACCTGCCGCACATCTGGGAACGCTTCTATCGGGTGGACAAGGTGCGCAGCCGCGAGGCCGGTGGCACCGGCTTGGGCCTGCCGATCGTGCGCAGCATCGCCTTCGCGCATGGTGGCAGCGTCGCTGCCTACAGCGAACCAGGCCAAGGCAGCATCTTCCGGGTTTGGCTACCGCTTGCTGCGGCGCTGAATCCCGAACCGTTGCCTTCGATGCTCACCCCTGGCCAGCCACTCGACGGCGATGGCGCGACTGCGGCAGAGTACGAAGATTCCACCCACCCTTACCCAAGCAGCGTGCCGCTAGCGCACGCAGATATGCGAGGCTCACAGTATGGGGCAGACAACTAAGGAGAAGGGGCGCATCCGCGTGCTAATTGCTGACGACCATGCGGTAGTGCGCCAGGGGTTGCGCGGCTTCCTCGAACTTCAGCCCAACATCGAGGTGGTGGGCGAGGCGGTGGATGGCATGGATGCGGTGGAGAAGGCCCAGGCGCTGCGCCCCAACGTGGTGTTGATGGACCTGGTGATGCCGCGTATGGATGGCGCTCAAGCCACCCGCGCGATCCGCACCGCCGCACCGTCTACCCAGGTCATCGCCCTGACCAGCTTCAGCGAGGATGAGCAGGTGTTCGCCTCGATAAAGGCGGGCGCAGCGGGCTATCTGATGAAGGATATCCAGCCCAATGCACTGGCGGCGGCAATCGAGAAGGTGGCGCGCGGCGAACCAACCCTCCACCCCGAAATCGCCCGCAAGATCATGCAGGAGCTAGGCACCCCGCCCACGCAGAAGCCGCTGCACCCTAGGGGCAGCAAGGAGCTTGAACCCGGCCTCACCGAGCGCGAAATCGAGGTGCTACGCCTGATCGCGCGGGGCCGCAGCAACCGCGAAATCGCCGACGAGCTAGCGCTGTCCGAGAAGACAGTCAAGACTCATGTCAGCAACATCTTGCAGAAGCTGCACCTCTCCGACCGCACCAAAGCCGCCCTCTACGCCGTCCGCCGCCGGTTGGTGGATGTGGACAAGGATGTTGAGGGATAAAGTTAAACCCTGAGGAATACTTGACTTACCTTCTGCTGGGTGACGCCCAAGACGGTTGCTGCCAGCACGTTGCTGCCGTGCTTGAGGCTGGCGGCTACCAGGTTAGCATCGTTGCTAACCCGCTGGTAGCACCTGCCCACTTTGGCTGGTGGCTGAACAATCAGCGTTCGGCCAGCCAACTGCGCTGGGGTGATGGGCAGTCGCTGCATGATGCGCAGATTGATGCGGTGCTGGTGCGCACTAATGGCAGGCTGGCAACGGAAGGCTGGTCGCCTGATGAGCTGGCTTATGCTCAGGCCGAGGCTCAAGCCGCGCTGCTGGGGTGGTTGTGGAGCTTGCCCTGTACAGTGGTCAACCGCTATCCCGCGCACCTCTGGTATCAACCGCAAGCGCCGCTCATCTCCTGGCAAGCGTTGCTCTGGCGTTGCAGGCTGCCTGCTCAGCAGGCATTGGTGACTAATGTAGCCGATGATGCGCGGGCGTTTGGCGAAGGGTTGGAGGTAATCTATACACCGCTGACTGGCAATGCAAGCTACCCGATCGACAATGAGGCAGCTTGGGCGGGGTTGGCAACGATGCAGCAGTATGCGCCTGTACACCTGACCCGACCATACGGTCCGCTGCATCGCGCTTGCGTCGTTGGTGAACGGGTGGTGTGGGACAATCCGCCCGCGGAAGCGGCAAACCTGGAGCCTAAGTTGCGCGAGTTTGCTACAGCAGTAGGGCTGAGTTTCGTAGCAGTCGCCTTTGCTCCTACCGCTGAGGGCCTACGCACCGTCGCGGTTGAGGGTCAGCCGCAATTCGACCGCTTCGGTGCGGCGGCGCAGCAAGAGATTGTCGCTGCGCTGGTGGCGCTGCTGACCGCGAGATGACTTGTTCAAGGAGCAGGGCGATGATTCTGGTCTGCGGCGGTCTAGCTGATAGCGTTACCGAGCTGGTCTGCGCTCGCCTGGAGGATTGTGGCTACCCCTATCGCCTGCTCAACCTGGGCCTCTACCCCGCTGGCTATCAGGTAAGCTGGCGCTGGCAGGGAGCCAGTCCCGCTGGTTATATCCGCACCGCAGGCTGGCAGCTGGAACTGAGCGAGATCAGCGCCGTCTACATCCGCTACCCTGGCGCGGAGGAGCGGCTGCCACCTGCGAATGTGCCAGCCGAGCTTGCCCCCGCCCTTTATGCCGAGTGTGATGCCGCGTTGACTATCCTGCTTGAGCAGATGCCCTGCCTGGTGGTCAATCGTGCCGCCGCAGGGATGTCCAACAGCAGCAAAACCTACCAGGCGCTGATGGTGCGCGAATGTGATCTGCTCACTCCACCGACGCTGGTGACCAGTGACCCCGCTGCGGCGCAACGCTTCTACGATGAGCACAATGGCGAGGTCATCTACAAGTCACTCAGCGGCATCCGCTCGATTGTGCGCCGTATGGACAAGGATGCGCTTCACCGCCTTCCGCATCTACGTCACAGCCCGGCGCAGTTCCAGGCCTTCATCCCCGGCGACAACGTGCGGGTACACACGGTCGGCGAGGAGGTAATTGCCACCCGCGTGCATACCGAGGCGGTTGACTATCGTTATGCACGGCGCGACGGTTACGATTTGGCGATGGAAGAAGCCACGCTGCCTTCAGCAATAGCCGCCGCGTGCCTCAAGCTCGCCCGCCGCCTGGACCTACCTCTGGCGGGCATAGACCTGAAAGAGACGCCGGACGGCGAGTATTACTGCTTCGAGGTAAATCCCTCTCCTGGATTCATCTATTATGAACTGAACAGCGGACAGCCGATTAGCCTGGCCCTTGCCAACATACTTCATAGGGGCGCGGTAAGGTTATACCGTTTCGCTACGTCGTTGGTGTAAAACGGATGGGCGCGATGAATCTGCGCCCATCCGTATGATAATTCCATCCTTGCCTAATTGGTATCAGCAGATTGACAACGTTATGGCCTTATGCTATCTTTGCGCCACTGATTGCTCTGCTTGATGCAAGGAGGCGAGGCTGTGTCGGAGCTATTGACCAAAGCGACGCGCGCCGGTAACCTGCCAACCCCACCCACTCTCTTCATTGGCCGTGAGCGGGAACTCGCGGCCATTATCGAATTGCTGCGCCTGCCCACAGTGCGGCTGCTGACCCTGACTGGGCCGGGCGGCACCGGCAAGACGCGGCTAAGTCTTGAGGCTGCCGCGCGGACGGCTGGCGAGTTTGCCGATGGCGTCTACTTTGTGCCACTGGAGAATATCAGCGACCCGGCCCTGGTCGCCCCGGCAATCGGCATTGCCTTCGCAGTGCATGAGGCTGCTGGTCAGAGCCTGCTCGACAAGTTGAAAGAGCGGCTGTCGGACAGGCAGATCCTGCTCGTCCTTGATGACTTCGAGCAGGTTGCCGCGGCAGCCAGCCTGGTTGCCGAGTTGCTCAAGGCTGCACTGCGCCTGAAGGTGCTAGCCAGCAGCCGGGTTGCGCTACACATCTATGGTGAGCAAGAATACGCGGTGCCGCCGTTCAGCCTGCCCGACATCGAACACCTGCCGCCACTACATCAACTGGCGCAGAACCAGGCGGTGGCCCTATTCGTTGCGCGGGCGAGGGCGGCCAAGTCAACCTTCGCCCTGACTAAGGAGAACGCCGCAGCGGTGGCTGAGATCTGCGTGCGGCTCGACGGGTTGCCGCTGGCGATCGAGCTGGCCGCCTCACGCATCAAGCTGTTGACGCCAGCGGCGATCCTGGCGCGGCTGACCGGCCACTACGGCCAGAGTTCGCTGCAACTGTTGGCGGGCGGCGCTCGCGATTTGCCTGCCCGCCAGCAGACGCTCAGGGGTGCGATTGATTGGAGCTATAACCTGCTTGATGATAGAGACAAGGCTTTGTTTGCGCGGCTGGCAGTCTTCATGGGCAGCTGCACCATCGAGGCTGCCGAGTATGTCTGCAACCAGGACGGTGGGTTGGACGTGCTGAATGGCCTAGCCTCGCTGGTAGACAAGAGCCTGCTGCGCCAAATCGAACCTCCTCCTCCTAAGCAGGGGGAGGGTGAGGAGCCGAGTTTCGTGATGCTGACCACTATCCGCGAACACGCGCTCGACCAGTTGCGCGAACGCGGGGAGTTGGATGCGATGCTGGCGCGTCATGCCAGCTACTACCTCGACCTGGCGGAACGCGCCGACCCAGAGCTACTCGGCCCCCAACAGGCCGTTTGGCTGGACCGGCTGGAGCAGGAACACGATAACATCAGGGCGGCGCTCAGTTGGCTGGTCTTGCACGCACCCGAATCTGCTGCGCGACTGGCGGTGGCGGTGTGGCGCTTTTGGCAGCTACATGGTCATCTAACAGAAGGGCGAAGCTGGCTCACTACTATTCTGGAGCAAAGCAGGGACATGGCAACTCCAGAGCGGGCTAGGATGCTGATCGCCGCTGGGGCGCTGGCTTATCGTCAGGGCGACTATAGCGCGGCGCGGTCGTTTCTGGAGCAGAGCCTGGCTATTGGCCGTACATTGAAGAGCCAGCAGGCGATCGCTGTGGCTCTGGGTTCACTGGGGAATGTTGCCGCTACGCTTGGTGATTACGATACTGCGCGAATGCACCTTGAGGAATGTCTGGCGATTAACAAAGATTTGGGCGACCATCGGGGTGTCGCTAATATGTTGAGCAGTCTAGGGAGTATGGCGCTTGAGCGAGGTGATTATGATACGGCAAAGCCACTTTATGAGCAGAGCCTACAGATGATGAAGGAGTTGGGGAGCAAATCTGATATCGCTAACTCGTTCAGCATCCTGGGGAGCATCGAACTTAAGCAGGCTAATCATCCAGTCGCCGATGCCATGATCAAGGAGAGTCTGGCGCTGCGCGCCGAGTTGAGCGATAGGGTGGGCATTGCTGACTCACTGGGCAGGCTTGCCCACCTGGCTACTGAACAGGGTGAGATGGCGCGGGCAGCACGTCTGTTTGGCGCGGCGGAAGCGTTGCGCCAGTTTGTCGGCGTTCCGCTTGAGCCGATTGAGAGTGCCGATTACGAGTACTATGAAGCAGCTGCCCGTGCCAACATATCGGAATCAGCTTTCACCAAAGCTTGGCTGGAGGGGCAGGCGTTCAGCTTGGAGCAAGCAGTCGAGTACGGGCTGGCGAAATCGGCGGCTACCTGAGCTACAGGCCTGCCGCTTCTACGTGTCTTCGGCGAGCAACCCGGCTAGGCGCTGAATAATTGCAACAATAGTCTGTTGCATTTCCAGTTCTGACACCGACATGGAGTTGTCCTGGCTGTCTTTACACTGCTTATATTGCGGGCCGGTGTATTGGCTGCAGTCAATCTCACGAGTCTTATGGAGCGCACTCCGCTCTAGATCCTCCTCAAGCTTCTTAACTTTGTGGAGAATATCTTTCAGCGCCCTAACGTGTTCGTTCGCTGATTGGTCCGAACTCGCCCCTACAGCCGGTCTATCCTCGGGTCGGATGTAGCTTTCTTTAGATTGATCCATGGTTGTGACCTCCGATCTTGGTGATGGTCGGATTGTATCATCAGCCTGACTGGCTGTCAACTCAGCTTGAGTATATCTACCAGCTCCTTAACCGCCGCCGCCGACTTCTGCAAGGCGGCGCTCTCGTCGTCGTTTAGCTTTAGCTGGAACACCTCTTCGACCCCGCCCGCACCCAGCTTGGCTGGTACGCCGACGAACAGACCCTGAATGCCGTACTCGCCCTCCAGATAGACGGCGCAGGGCAAGATGCGTTTCTCATCGAGCATAATCGCATCCACCATCTCGCAGACCGATGCGGCGGGGGCGTAGAAGGCGCTGCCGGTTTGTAGGTACTTGACGATCTCCGCGCCCCCATTGGCGGTGCGCTCCACCAGCGCCCTCACTCGCTGCTCCGACAATAGCTCGGTAATCGGCACACCCGCCACCGTCGAGTAACGGGGCAACGGCACCATCGTGTCGCCATGCCCGCCCATCACGAAGGCGTGGACATCCTTCGGCGAGACGTTTAGCTCCATCGCAATGAAGGTGCGGAAGCGGGCTGAGTCCAGCACGCCAGCCATGCCCATCACCCGTTGCTTGGGGAACTTACTGACCTGCCAGGCAAGCTGGGTCATCGCATCGAGTGGGTTGGAGACCACGATGAGGATGGCGTTGGGGCTGTGCTGCACCACTTGCTCGGTCACGCCGCGCACGATATTGGCGTTGGTGTTGAGCAGGTCGTCGCGGGTCATCCCTGGCTTGCGCGGCACGCCGCTGGTGATCACCACGATGTCGCTATCGGCGGTCTGGGCGTAGTCCTTGCCGCCGCTCAGTTTGGTGCTGAAGCGATCAACCGGCCCCGACTGCATGATGTCGAGCGCTTTGCCTTGCGCCAGCCCTTCCACAATGTCAATCAGCACGATGTCAGCGTAGTTACGTTGGGCCAGGGCCATTGCCACGCTGCCACCGACCATCCCCGCCCCCACCACGGTTATCTTCTTGCGCATCTTGTTCCTCTCTACTGTGATGTTGTGATCAATCAACACCGCGATTTTAGCACAGTGTTGCGGGCAGCGCAAACTCGTGCGCTAGCTTTGTAGTTGCTAAGTCGGCCAGGGCGCAATGAATTGCGCCCATACAAGTACGAAACCTATGTAGGGGCGTGATTTATCACGCCCCGAGTGCCGACTCGTCAAGCGATTACTTCAACCCATGCAGCCGCTCGACCTCGGCCACCAGCTGATCAATGTTCGGCGCTTCCGCCGCCCAGACCGGCACAAACCTCTCCTCGTCAATGTTACGTTGCTCGTCAATCGCTTTCGGCAGCGGCAAGCCGTTGAGCGCGAACAGGGTTGCTGCTACACTATCGCCGAGGGCGCTCAGGTTGTAGCCGCCCTCCAGCACGGCCAGCACCCGCCCATCGCAGTGCTGTGCATCAATCTCGCGTACGATTGAGGCCAACTGGTGGTAGCCCCTCGCGGTCAGGTTCATGTAGGCAATCGGGTCGGCGCGATGGGCGTCATATCCCGCAGAGATGATTACAAGCTGGGGACGGTAGCGGGTGGCAGCAGGGGCGAGGATGTCGCGCCAGACTTGTAGGTAGCCATCATCGCCCACGCCATGCGGCAGGGGAATGTTCAGGGTGTAGCCCCGCCCCGCGCCGCTGCCCCGCTCGTGCATCCCGCCGGAGCCGGGATAGAAGGGATACTCGTGGGCGCTGAAATACAGCACACGCGGGTCGCGGTAGAAGATGTCCTGGGTGCCGTTACCGTGATGCACATCCCAGTCCACTATCAGCACGCGCTCGATGCCGTTCGCCAGCGCGTGCGCTGCCGCCACCGCCGCGTTGTTGAAGATGCAAAAGCCGCCCGCATGGTTAGCGTTGGCGTGATGGCCGGGCGGGCGGGCGATGGCGAAGGCGGTCTGGCGTGCGCCGCTGAGGAGCAGGTCAACCCCCAGCACCGCCGCGCCCGCCGCCTTCAGCGCGGCAGCCCATGAGTGCGGCGAGATGACGGTATCAATGTCCATCCAGCGCCCGCCCATGCCCGAGATGCTCTCCACCTGCCTGATGTAGTCGGCGTCATGAACACGGGCAAGCTGTTCGATAGTGGCATCGGGAGGGGCCAGGTAGTCGCCCGCCTCGGCCAGATGATAGCGGGTCAGTGCGTCGAGGATTGCAGCCAGCCGCTGCGGTCGCTCGACGTGAGCACCGCCAGTGTCGTGTTCGAGGCAGATGGGGTCGTAGATCAGCGCGGTTTCGAGTTGGCTCATGAGGGCAGTATATGATGATCGCGGTTGAGGTGTCAACTCACAGCTAATGGAACGCGCAGATTTGTCGCTGCGCCAGCCAGATGTTATAATAGCGGGGCGCGGACGCATCCTCGCACGCTGTGATGTCAAACTTTTGCGCGAAGGAGCAACATTGAGTACCAACCCTGATGATAACGGCAAAAAGCCGCCGCGCGGTGGCATTGCTGGCTACCTCACTCGCTATCGAGTCTGGATCGGCCTGATCATCAGCCTTATCCTTATCTATCTGACCTTTCGACAGCAGCCGCTCGATAAGATCGGCGCAGCGCTCGGCCAGGTGAACTACTACTGGGTGATCCCGGCATTGGCTTTGTACTTTGTGGGGGTCTGGGTGCGGGCCTTGCGCTGGCACTTCCTGCTTGCCCCTATCCTGCCCGCCACTGAGCGTGCCCATACCTCGGCCAACCGCCTGTTTGGGCCAATGGCGATTGGCTATGCGGTCAACGACCTGGTGCCGCTGCGCACCGGTGATGTGGTGCGTGCCTACGCTCTGAGTAGACAGGAAGGTATCCGCACCTCCTCCGCGCTGGCTACGGTAGTGGTCGAGCGTATTTTCGATGGGTTGACGATGCTGTTGTTCATCGTCATCTGCGCGCTGTTCGTCAGCCTGGGCGACCTGCGCAACTACCTCATCATCGGCACGGTCATCTTCGTTGCCGCATTTGTCCTATTCGTCTACGTCGCGGCCTCACCTAAGGTGGCCGAACGTTTGTTGAGCATCGCCCTCAGCATCCTGCCGCTTGGTCGGCTGCGTGGGCGGGTAGATGGTATCGCCCGTAGCTTCCTGCACGGCCTATCGGTGTTGAGTGACGCTCGCAGTGTGCTAGCCGTGCTGCTCACCTCGCTGATCGCCTGGCTACTGGAAGCGACCATGTACTTTCTGATTGCCCAGGGCTTTTCCTCGATTCTGCAGCAGCAAGGTATTGCCGAGCCGCCATTGTATGCCTTCCTGCTTACCTGTGCGGTTGCCAACCTGGTGACGATCATCCCCTCGACCCCTGGTTATATTGGCCCGTTCGATTATGCGATCAAGTTGGTATTGAGTGCACCCGCGCCGTTGTTCGCTTTGCCGCTTAATTGGGTGTTGAGCTACACCGTGGTGCTGCATGCCGCGCTCTACTTCCCGATTACCTTCGTTGGCCTGTTCTTCCTCTGGCGGGCGGGCATCTCCTGGGGCGATATCAGCAGCGGCAAGACCAAGCTGCCCGCTAGCGCCGACACCCCCGCCGACATCGAGGAGACTGTCGCCGAGGAGGAGGAGAAATTCGACGCCCCGCCAACCGGAAATGCGGCGGGGGATAGTAAAGATAGCACCGCTGACGAGGAGAAGTCAGACGACCGCGAGAAGCCCGGTGACCGCGAGAAGCCCGGTGACCAGCAGATAACCCCCGAAGGGGCGTAGGGCAGGTTCAGCCAACGGATTGTAAAAACGAATAAACGGATAAAGCAGATAAGCAGAGCGCAAAAAGCCCCTCCCCAGCGGGACTAACTCTTCCCCGAATGCTGGTTCAAGCTTGGCTAGTGGTGGGAAGGTTCTGGGGGTTGGGGGCGTAGCCCCGTTGCTGAGGTGTACTGATGCTTAGTTTGTGGCGAGAATGGTGGAGCAACAAATGACTACTCTCACCAACTGTGGGTTTCGGCTCCAGCCGGAATGACTGCGTGCGGGATGGTCGCTGGTCAGCACGGGGCTGCGCCCCCAACCCCCAGAACTCATCAGCCCGCTTACAATCTTGCGCTAAAACAACTATTCGAGGTTAACTGCATATATGACAGAAGCAAGCACAAAATCGAAGAAGGGAAAGCAAGCCCAGCTTGAGGCGATTGCCGCGCGGGTATCGGCCTGCACCCTCTGCCCATTGTGGAAGTCGCGCACCAACGCGGTGCCGGGCAGCGGCGACCCCCACGCCGAGATGGTGATTATTGGCGAGGGGCCGGGCTGGCATGAGGATCGGCAGGGCCTGCCGTTCGTCGGGCCTAGCGGGCAACTACTCGACAAGCTGCTGGGCAGCATCGGCATCAAGCGCGAGCAGGTGTTCATCACCAATGTGGTCAAGTGCCGCCCACCTAATAACCGTGATCCGATGCCCAACGAGATTGAGACCTGCAATCCCTACCTCACGGCCCAGCTTGACATCATCCAGCCGCGTATCGTCATCACCCTGGGCCGCCACTCAATGAACCTGTTCCTGCCTGACGCCAAAATCACCCAGGTACACGGTCAACCTCATCGCGACAAGCAAACCGGCCTCACCGTCGTGCCGATGTTTCACCCCGCCGCCGCCCTGCGCCAGCCCGCCTGGATGGACGCGCTCACCGCCGACTTCAAGAAGCTACCCGCGCTGCTTGAGGGCCTCAGCGACGAGCCACCGCCCAAACCAGCCCTGCTACCAGACGATGCGCCCGCCACTGCCGCCGTGGTCGAGGCACTGGATGATGCCGGTGTAGAGGCGCAGTTCGTTGCGCCCAGCGGTGGGCAGTCAGAGAAGCCCAAACCACGCCGCCGCGCAACTGCCGAGACTGGCCCGGCGACCAACGCCGCCGTGCCTACCGCAAAGCCGAAGCGGGGCCATGCCCTACCTGCCACTGCTGATGAGGAAACGCCCGAAGCGGCCTGGGAGGAACTTACCGGCGCAGTTGAAGAACGCCTTACCTCAGAGAAGCCGCCCGGTCGCC
>QHBQ01000188.1 GCA_003243865.1 Candidatus Chloroheliales bacterium
GGCTTCATCGTCACCTTCGTTGGTCTCGCGCTGCTGATTAACTACTACGTCACCACCGATGTAACCGCGCCGCAGCCCCCGGCGCAGCCGCCTGCTAGCCAGCAGCCAACGCCGCCTCAGCAACCCAGCTACGGCAGCGTGCCACCGGCGCAGACCTGGGATGCTAAACAATGGGGCGCGCCGATCGCGGGTCAGGTGCCGCCGCCACCCAGCCCATATCTGGGTGAGCAGGGCAAGCGCGAACGTTAGCAGGTAGAGAAGGAGCAACCATCATGGATACCGGATTTATGCCGTTCATTGTCGGCATCGTTCTTATCGTTACTATCGGTGTCGTGAACATCGTCAACCGCGCCATTGAATACCGCGAGAGGGTAGCGATGCTTCAGCGTGGCTTCGTGCCGAAGGGTTACCAGCCAATCAACCCTGCCGCAACGCAGCCGAGCCAGCCCGTCAGCCCGTCCGCTTTGCCGCCCGCGCCCTGGAACGCGCAGCAGTGGCGCGAGGGCGTGCCGACCTCCCGCTACGTTGGCGAACTGGCTAAAGATGACGCTAACCAGCGCTAGATTGTTGACCGCTTCATCTTTAATCCTTTATCTTATATCTCCCCCTTGAGGAGTTAGGCCGTAACAATGGCTGAACTGGCAAGAAGTGGTGACAACGCAATCCAAGCCGCCGAGGAGCAGGCGCTGATCGCCCACTGTCAACTGGGCGAACAGCAATCATATGCCGTGTTGGTAGAGCGCTATCAGCGCTTCGCCTATAACGTCGCATACAATCTGGTGCAGGATGAGGAAGAGGCCGCCGACCTGACCCAGGAGGCGTTCATGCGGGCGTGGCAGGCGTTGCCCAACTATCGCGCCGAAGCCCGCTTCAGTACCTGGCTCTACCGCATCGTCCACAACCTCGGCCTCAATCGTCTGGAGGTATTGCAGCGCCGCCGCCGCATGGAGCAGCAGGAGGCCAGCGCCACCGCCGATGGTGAGGATGACGGCGGCTTCAGCATGGAGCGGCTGGCCGGGCCGGAGAGCGACCAGCCCGCGCAGGTTTACGAACAGGCCGAGCGCCGTAAGTTCATCTGGCAGCAGGTTTCCAGCCTGCCGCTGCAGTACCGCGACATCATCGGCCTCTACTATGGGCAGCAGCTATCCTATGAGGAGATCGCGGCGATGACCGGCCAGCCGCTCGGCACAGTCAAGACCCACCTTCACCGCGCCAAGACGATGCTGCGCGAACGGCTTGCCCCGCTCGCCCCTGCCGCCAACCCCACCCCCCGCGCCGGTGATGCGCCCCCTTTTGGCCTGGCAGCCAGGCTAATGCGGGTGATATAGGGAGATTAAAGATTAAAGATTAAAGATTAAAGATGAAGGCTGCTGGTTTTGTTCTTTAATCTTTAGTCCTTAATCTTTAGACTCAGAATGGAGATTTGCCATGCTGAACCTCAACCCTGAAGAGAAGTACTATGAACACGATGTGCTGATGCTGGAGATCGAGGCGGCACTGCGCGAGATGACGATGCGCGAAATGCCCGCCAACCTGGGCATTCGCATCAGCGCGAACGTAGCCCGCTATGAGATGGCCCGCGCGCTAGCCGAGCCGGAGGCGGGCTTTAGCTTCTGGGGCTGGCTCGATCGGGTCATTGCCTTCCTGACCCGCCCGCTGGCTCTTGTCACCGCAATCATCGTGGTCGCCTTCTGGTTCGCCTTCGTCGCCAATGACCCTACCTGGTTGCACGCCACCGGCCAGCTAACCAGCGTTGGTAACGGCATCGGCACCGCACTCGGCAACCTGTTTGCCAATCTCGGTCAGTTCTACCCCGCGCTTATCGTTGGCATAGCGCTGATCGCCATCGTCGCACTCACCCCCCGCATCCGCGATCTGCGCCAGATGCTCCGCGAAGAGCAAGGGATTAGCGAGGTATGAGGCATAGTTGTAATATGAGTCATCCCACATCGTGCCGCCTGCCGCCCTCCACTAAATTAGAGATGACTTATGTTACTGTTGCAATCCCTACGGCGACACGCATTTACACCAATCGTACAAGGCCAGCCCAATGCTGATATTACCCCAGAGGCAAACGCACACCCCGGCCACAATCAGGGCGCGAGCAAGGCGGCTGATGCCCTCGCGGAAGGCAAGCGCCAGCAGCACCATCACGAAGGGCATGAAATCGAGGGTGTAACGGTAGCCGAACTGAATCTGGCCCGGCGCATAGTAGCAAAGCAGGGCCAGCATGGTGGGGATGATCGCCGCCCAGCAGGCGACCACCAGCGGGTTGTTCCAGCGCGGGCGCAGGGCATATACCAGTGCGGGGGTGGTCAGCAGAATGCTCGTCCCCAGCGGTGAGGGGACGAACCAGGGGAACTGCAGCATTATCGCCGCGGGCGCGGGATAGGGGTTGAAGCCAGCGAGGAACATATAGTAGAAGTTGGTAGGGATATGGCTGGGGCTGAACAGGCCGTAGCTGATTGCCTGATTCAGCTGCGGGTTGCTGAGGTAGGCCCACTGGTAGCCAGTCGCCAGGATGTTGCCAAAGCGGGCATAGTTGTAGGCGCAGAAAAGCAGTAGGGCCACACCCAGACCCGCCCCCAGCATCGCCATAGGCCAGAGGTACGCGGCCCGCGTCCAGCGCTCGCGCCGCCCAGTTGCCAGCAGCAGCACGACGAAGAAAAGCGCCCCCAGCGCCGCAGTCGAACGCGACAGAAACGCCGCCCCCACCAGCAAACCGATCGCCAGCCACTCACCTCTGCCCAGTGCGGCCAACGGCTTACGCACCGCCAGCAGCAGCGCCGCCAGCAGTAGGGTGACGGTTGCCACGTGAGCAAGAAACCAGGGGCCTTCGCCGATAATCACGAAGCTGTAGACGCTGCCGAAGAAGAACAGGAGCAGCAGCCACCAGCGTGTTGCCACCGCCACCCCCAGGTGGGCGAAGATGCGCCACAGCAGCCGGCCGCTCAACACGGTGAGCGGAAAGCTGAAGGTCATCGTGTGCAGGTTAAGGCCAAACAGCGCCACGAACGGCATCTCGATCAGGACGGGGAATGGGCCGAACGGAACGTAGCTGCGCCCCTGATAGTATACCCAGTCGGTGATCGCGGGTGGGAAGCCGTCGAGGTAAAGGCGGCCATGCAGCATTGCAGCGGCGAGGTAGGAGTAGTGGTCGCTGACTGGTCGCCTGAAGGTGTTGTTTAGGTATACCACTACCGCCCAGGCGATGAGCAAGCCGAGCCAGGCAAGGACAACAAAGCGGCGGGATTTTCTCGCCCTTTGCGCTTCGCCGCTCTGCTCCATCACGTTCTGCTCTATCAGAGTGTCCATTGCCCCATCAACAATCTGCAATCTGCCACTTACAATCTACCTTCTAAAATCCTCTGCCACCAACCGCTTAGCGATCCTGCGAGTGAATGGCATCGCCCCAGCGCCCGAATCCACAGACCCGGCGCGGGATAGACTAGCCGCGCCGCATCGCCGAGCAGCGCGACTTGCCCTCATGCCAGCACCGCCCGCGCCAGAACCAGCGCGGCGATTGACCCCGCTGGCCCGGCGCCAGCAACGATTGTATCGTAGTCCATGCTCTTTACCCCGTCACAGCCAGCGCATCGTGCTCCTCACTGGCGCTGGCGGGCGCTTCCGACAGCGGCGGTTGGCTGGGGGTCTGCCCAGCGGCCTGCTGCCGCGCCTTCTCCTCGGCCTCGATGCGCTGGTGCAACTCGGCGTTGGGGTCGAAATAGCTAATCTGCGGCGCGGTTTCGGGCGTATTAAATATGAAGGTAGTGACCGATGCCTTCGCCGGGTAGTCCGGTTCGCGGATGGTGTCGCGGCGTAGCTCCACCTCGCGCAGGCCGGTCTTCAGGATCATCACCGGGTCGCCATGAGTGACGCAGACGATGCTCTGCCCGGCGTGCCGCTCCAGGATGATACGCACCAGGCCGTACACGCGGTTGTATACGTCCATAATGCTTTCGTCGGAGGGGTCTTTCTTAGGGTCGTAGAAGTTGAACTTGCCCGCCATCAGGTCGCGGTTGGGGTAGCCCTGCCAGCCGGTGCGTACCTCGTTCAACGCCTCACTCATCATCACCGCCGTCGGTGGATCTTGCGACCAACTGATGATGTCGGCGGTCTGGCGGGCGCGCAGCATCGGGCTGCTGTAGATAGCGCTCAGTTGAGCGCTGCTGGCGAGATAGCGGGCGGTAGTCTCCGCCTCATGGAAGCCGGTCTGGCTCAGGCCGAAGCGGGGCATACGGCCATAGACAATATCCTGGGGATTATGAACGTCGGCGTGGCGAATCAGGTATATTACTGTGGGGTTGGTTGTTTCCATTACTTGACGAACAGCAGGCTGATGACTGCGCCGACAATCGCGCAGACGAAGATGAAGGTGTTTAGCAGCTTACGATCCACATCTTCCGAAAACTCGAAGCCGGTGCTGCGCACCACGTTCAGACCCATGTTGGTGAAGCCCGCGCTGAACAGGTTCAGCACCCAGCCCGCCAGCCCGCCACCGACGCTGAAGCCGACCCGCGCCAGCGCCTGCAGCAGGAAGTCGCTGCCGAAGCCGTACTTGCCCAAATCAGCGAACAGGCTGACTAGCAGGCCGATAATCAAGCCGGTAATCACGATGCGTATTAGCGGAAAGGTTTTCAGTTGCTCTTTGATCGCGCCCATGCCCCGATTATAACATAGGTCAATTTGATTGACAAAGGCAGCACTTTTGTTTACACTAAACTGAGGAGCGTCGGCAAGATATGGATCTATCCATCACTAACCCCCTGGCTTTGATACTGTTGCTTTTGCTACCCTTCTTCTGGTGGATTGGCCGCCAGGGGCTGGCCTATATGCGCCCGCTGCGCCGCCACCTCGCCCTCGGGTTGCGCCTCGCTTTTATTGCCCTACTGGTACTCAGCTTTGCTGGTTTTCAGACCGTCAGCGCAGTCAACAATCTGGCGCTCGTCTTCCTGGTAGACCGCTCCGACAGCGTTGACGCGGCAACTCAGGCCCGTGAACTCGACTTCGTACGCAATGCGATCAGCAAGATGGGCGGCGACGATCGCGCTGCGGTCGTCTTCTTCGCCGCCGATGCGGTAGTCGAGCAGCCAATGTCGCCCGCCTCGGCCTATGGCAGCGCGCCCCTCGCCCAGCCCGCCAGCGTCCCGCTTAACTACTACACCGACATCGAGGGTGCAGTGCGGCTTGGCCTGGCCCTCTTCCCCGCTGAGGCCCAGAAACGGCTGGTCATCGTCAGCGACGGCAACGAGACCAGCGGCCATGCCGAGCAGGCGGCGCAACTGGCGGTTGCCAGCGGGGCGGGCATCAGCGCGGTCAACGTCGGCACCCGCCCCGGCAACGAGATGCTCATCTCCGATATGCAGGCCCCCGCCTTCGTCCGTCAAGGCGAACAGTTCGAGCTGAACATCACCATCCACAGCAGCGTGGAGACCAGCGCCACCCTGCGCCTCTACAGCGGCGACAGCGTACAGGCGGTGGTGCCAGTGCAACTGAAGAAGGGCGACAACCGCTTCAGCCGTGAAGCGACTGCCCAGCAGCGCGGCTTTGCCACCTTCCGTGCCGATCTGCAACCCAGCCA
>QHBQ01000236.1 GCA_003243865.1 Candidatus Chloroheliales bacterium
AGCATGGCGATGACGCCGATGCCGACCCCGCCACCGCTGGCGGTAGACAAGAGCAAGCTGGACAAAACCCTGTACATCTACAACTGGGGCGATTATCTCGACCAGGACCTGGTCAAGCAGTTCACCGCCCAGTACGGCGTGCAGGTGCAGCAGGACAGCTACGGCAGCAACGAGGAAATGATCCAGAAGCTGGTCGCGGGCGGCGGCGGCTACGACATTGTGGTGCCATCCGACTACGCGGTGGCGCAGATGGTGAAGAAGGGGCTGCTCGACAAGATTGACTTCAACAACATCCCCAACTACGCCAACATCGGTGAGGTATACAAGCATACATACTTCGACCCCAACGACCAGTACAGCGTGCCTTACTTCTGGGGTACCACCGGTATTGCCTACGATTCGGCCCATGTCAGCCCCGCGCCGGATAGCTGGGCGGTAATGTTCGACCCCAAGTACAAGGGTGAGATCGCGATGCTGGACGACGAGCGCGAGGTGCCGGGCGCGGCGCTCAAGCTGCTCGGCTACTCGCTGAACACCACCGACACCAACCAGCTACAGCAAGCAGAGCAGAAGCTGATCGAGCAGAAGTCGCTGGTCAAGGCCTACGATGCTACTAACCTCGATAACATGAAGAAGGGCGAAGTGTGGCTGGCGCAGATGTATGTCGGCGATGCGCAGCGGGCGGCAGCGGAGCGGCCCAGTGTCAAGTACATCATCCCTAAGGAGGGCGCAACCCTCTGGCAGGACAACATCAGCATCCCGAAGGGCGCACCGCACAAGTACACCGCCGAGGTGTTCATCAACTTCCTGCTCGACGCGCACAATGCGGCGAAGAATGCCGATACCGTCGAATATCCCACGCCGAACCTGGCCGCCCTCCCGTATATCAACCCTGCCGACCTCAGCAACCCGATCCTCTATCCGCCGTCCAACATCATAAGCAAGCTGGAGCGGGTGCGGGATCTAGGCGATCAGACCCAGCTATACACCCGCCTCTACGAAGAGGTGAAGAACCACTAGGCTGAGGCGTGAGCCATGCGCTATAAGAGGGGGAGCAGCGTCGTCGCTGCTCCCTTGCTTTGCAGTAAAAAGCCCCCAGCGGGGGTTTGGGGGAGAATGGTGCAGCGCAATGATGCTAGGGATAGTCACATAAGGCACCTCTTGCTTACTTCGACATTAAGGCCGGGCAAGATTCTCCCCAACGCCCGCTGGGGGCTTAGTTGATCAAGCGCGATCACGACTCGTGTTTTTGCCGCATGGCGATGCGAGGCGTTTGCTATTACTCAGTACTCAATCCCTAGCACTGCTACCGATTGCGCCGCTGCGCGATCAGCGCGCCAACGCCCAGCGCCACCGCCAGCACGGCGAGGGCAATTTCGATCACCAGCCAGTAGTCCATGCTCTTACCCTGCAAGACATTGTAGTTGTTGGTTTGGTTAGTGTTCTGGTCAGGGATACCGCCGCTAGTGCTGATGCTGCCGCCGCTAGTTGCGGGATTGTTGGTTTGGTCGCTGGGCGCCGAGGTCGTGGGTGAAGTGACAAGGCCGGGAGCGTTACCATTATAGCCCGGGTTAGCAGGGCTATTCCCTGCAGACCCCGCCCCTCCGACAGCGCCTGGACCGCCGCCGAGTGCAGTTGGCTGCGGCTTGAGAGTGGTAAATCCGGTTGGCGGGCTGGCAGCCGCGGGCCCTCCGCTTGGCGCAGTGCTAGCCCCACCCATCGCTGAGTTGTCTGGAGGGGTGGTCGGCTGGGTTATTGCTGCACCGATGTGCGGTGCTGCTGTCGTTGGAGTCGCCATTGCCATCGCGGCAGTGGCGTCCATCATCATCGCAGCGGTCGGGGCGATTGCCGCTGCTGGTGGCGGTGATGTCGGCGCAAGGGCTGCAGGGCCACCACCGTCAGATGGTGCGTTGTTGGTGCGCGAATTACTATATGCCTGGCTGGTACTGCCACTCTGTGCACTGCTGCTGGTTTGCACTGCACCCTGCGTCCCACTGCCGCTCGCCAGTTGCGCCACCAGCACGAGGACGAGCAAGCAGGCGGCGGTCACACTGCCGAGGCTGAGGGCAAAGCTGGGTGAGGGCGTCCAGCCGAACAGGGTGAAGCCACGCCACTGCTGCGCTGGCTGCTCCAGCATCGCAGGGCGCACCGCGAAGCTGCGCGGGGTGGGCATTGGCGGCAACTCGTTCAGCATATTGCTGGTCGCCTTCAGCGTCGCCATCTCGTTGGCAGCAGCGGGCGAACGGCGCAGCAAGTCGCGCACCTGCGCCTGCTCCGCTTCGCTCAATTCATCGTCGAGGTAGGCGTTAAGCTGCTCAAGCGTCTTGGGGTCGAGTTGCTCTTGGGGATGTTTGTTATCATTATTGTTGGAATCGGGCATTACATTTAACCTTATCTATGGTAATATCTTAATTCGTCACTATTATGACGGAACGCAGAGGGCAATAGTTCCCCGCGAGCGAGCAGGTAGTCGCGCATTCGGGCGCGGGCGCGGCTGATGCGCGATTTGACCGTGCCAAGCGTGCTGACGGTTACAGCGGCGATCTCGTCGTAGCTGAAGCCCTGGATGTCGCAGAGGACGAGGGCGAGGCGCTGATCTTCGGGCAGCAGACTGAGGCCGCGCTGGATTTCGCGGCTGAGTTCGGCCCGCAGGGCGCTGCTCTCCGGCCCTTCGCTAGCCAGCCCGTGTGCCAGGCTGAAGTTACCGCTCGCCTCGTAATCCTGCTCGCCAGAATCGCTGATCAGGGCGTCGAGCGAGGTGCTGGGCCGCCGCTTGCGCGTGCGTAGAACATCATAGCAGAGGTTCGAGGCGATGCGGTAGAGCCAGGTTCTGAAACTGTTGACCACACCTGGGGCATCACCCTGCGGCGCGCGGAAGCGGCTCATCGCTTTGTAGGCGTTGATGAAGGCGTCCTGGGTGGCGTCGGCAGCGGCCTCAGCGTCGCCCAGCATCCTGAAGCAGAGGTTATAGATGCGCTGCTGGTAGGCGACAACCAGCCGGTTGAAGGCGTCGAGGTCGCCCTGCTGCGCCGCGACGATCCAGCCGCGTTCGTATGACTGCTGCTCCTCTGTACTGATCGTGCTTGACAAAGCCCGCGCCTATCGTTTATAATCTGTTGCAAACTTCAGGCCGAAGTGGCGGAACGGTATACGCGATGGTCTCAAAAACCATTGGGCGCAAGCCCTTGTGGGTTCGAATCCCACCTTCGGTACCATTAGTGACGGCTGCTACTGCCGTCATTTTTGTTGCCCATCACCTAGAATTATAGCACGTTTGGCGGAGGGTGCAAGGAGTCCCCCTGCTCCTTAATAGATCCTATGTGAAAGCATCTCATTGCTTGAAGCCTTGCAATTTTACCGTAATTAGCCTATTATACTTGCAGAACCGCGTTATGATGTAGCATATTCAGGAGGCTATCATGTTGAACACNATAGAAAGTGCCACCAGCGTTACTGAGCTAAGAGATAGCGCCGACCGTGTGCTGGAGCNCGTACACTCTACCGGCCAACCTGTAGTGATTACTGCAGATAACGGTGATGCGGTAGCGGTGCTAATTAGCATAGATGCTTATCAGGAACTCATCGAGGACGACGAGTACAGCCCCGATGAGCTGATTCGTCTTGCTGATGAAGCCGATGCTGGTCGAACGTTGACCATTGACGAGCTAGAGCGCTCAGTTCTCGATAATCTTGCTCGCCTCAAGGCACAGAACAGTTTTACCTTTATTACCGTTTGAACCGGAAGTACGGGGATGTGCTTATCTTCTTGCTTCGTCACGGGAAGCAGCGTCCGTATAAGCCAGCCACCATCCGTCGCCTGGCTAGCGAAGCAGAGAAGGATGCTCATGACATTTCTGATGTATAGTCAGCCTATCACCTTATCCACAATGAACGACGAACTCAAATACCACCTCGGCTTCAACAAAGTGATGGGCATCGGCCCCGCTCGCATCGTGGCGTTGCGCGACTACTTCGGCAGCCTGGAGCAGGCATGGCAGGCCAGCGCCGCCGACCTGCACGCGCTGCACCTGCCCAGCCGCGCGGTTGACAACCTGCTGGCTGCCCGCGCCAAACTCGACCTCGACGCCGAGATGGAGAAGGCGGTGCGGCTGGGCGTCACCCTGATCAGCTGGGACGACCCCACCTACCCCGCGCGGCTGAAGGAGATTGCCGCTGCCCCACCGCTGCTCTACGTGCGTGGTGAGATTACGCTGGAGGATGAGTGGGCAGTGGGCATTGTCGGCACGCGCGGAGTGACTGCCTATGGCCGTGAGGCAACCAGCCAGCGAGCCGCCGGGCTGGCGGCCAGCGGGGTGACGGTAGTAAGCGGCATGGCGCGGGGCGTAGATGCGGTGGCGCATAAGGCAACCCTGGATGTAGGCGGACGCACCATTGCGGTGCTGGGCTGCGGGGTGGATATTATCTACCCGCCAGAGCATCGCGGCCTGGCCGAGCGTATCATCGCTAATGGCGCGCTGGTCAGCGATTACCCGATTGGCACCAAGCCGGACGCGGTCAACTTCCCGCCGCGCAATCGCATCATCAGCGGTCTCAGCCTCGGAATCATCGTGGTCGAGGCCGGGCTGAAGTCGGGCGCTCTGATCACCAAGGATTTCGCGTTGGAGCAGGGGCGCGAGGTGTTCGCGGTGCCAGGCAGCATCTTCAGCGCGCAGAGCGCAGGGCCGAACGACCTGCTGCTCCAGGGAGCGCGGCCCATAACCAAAGCCGCCGATGTGCTTGAGCAGTTGCACCTGACCCAGGCCGAGGAGCAGCAGGAGGTGCGCAGCTTCATCCCCAGCGATGACGTAGAGGCGGCGCTGCTGCGCGTCCTCAGCCGCGAGCCGCTGCACCTCGACGACATCACCAACGAGGCGGGCCTGCCCGCTCACCAGGTCAGCGCCGCGCTGGTAATGATGGAATTGAAGGGCATGGCCCGCCAGGCTGGGCCGGGGCTATATGTGCTGGCGCGGTAGATAACTCCTCCCCAATAGGGGAGGTTGGGTAGGGAGCGAGTCGCATGACACGCACCCACCCCCAGCCCCTCCCGGTGGGAGGGGAGTCTTCATTTACCCTCACCCCCAGGCGTGGATATCTAGCTCAAGCACGCTAGCACCGGGCAGCACCTGCTGGAGCACGTTGTGTGTGGCGATCGCTACCACCACCTGCACCGTGTCGCCTAGTTGTAGGCCGAGCGTATCGAGTGGCACGCTCATCTCCAGCACTTGCGGGCCGTGTGCTGCCAGCCCGACCGTGCCTTGCATCTGCCACAACCCCTGCCCCTCCGCCTCGCTCAACACCACCTGCCCGCTGCCCGCGCTGATCAGCAGTTCGTGGCTGAAGCCGCTGCCCGGCACGTCCACCGCCCCGCTGAAGCGCGCGGTCGGGTTGTAGCGGGCGGCGTGCTGGCTGCGGATGTAGAGCGCGACATCGGCGCGGATTTCCTCGTTCGCCTCGATGCGGAAGAACAGGCTGGCCGGGTTGCTGCCGTAGTAGAACCGCTTCAACGGCAGGTAGCTGATCTGCATCGAACCGCTGCTAGCCTGCGCTTCGATGTAGCCAGCGTTGCTCCACTCGCTGGCGTCGGCGGCGCCCGATATGCGCGGGCTGATGTAGCCGCTCGGCTCACGGCTCAGGGTGTGCTTGCTCAGGCCACGGATCGGCTGCTTGAGGAAGGCGGGGATGGGCAGACCCAGACTGGTGTAGACGTTGCTCAGATGGCGGCGAAACATCTCGTCGAACAGCGCCTCCTCCGCTGATGAGTTGTGGCTGTAGTACCACCAGAACCAGTCGCTGCCCTCGGCGATGTATAGTTCCCGCCAGGCTGCCGCCAGCATCTTTTCCCAATTGCGGCCAGGTGGGGTGTCCGACTGCTGCCAGGCAATCAGCCTTTCGCGGGTGGCGGCCAGATATTCCCAGGCGCGGTTCTGCTCCGGCTCGCCAATCCAGGTTTCCAGGCTGCGGCCAATCCAACTGGCGGTGAACAGCCGCTCAATCCGCTGCGTTGGTGGGTAGGCAGCTAGATACTCGCTCACAGTGCAGGCGTGCAGGGTGTCGTCGCGTTCGATCGCGCTGTAGAGAGCGTGGAGAAAGTCGTTGCCGTTGTTGGGGTAGCCCTCCCAGCAGTTCTCGCCATCGAGGATGATGCTGACTAGCGCTGGTCGCTCACCATCCTGGGTGCGATTGCGGATGGTGTGCAGGCGGTCGAGCATATCTGCCACCGCCGCGTTGGTCTCCATCCCCTGATAAACGAAGCCGATGCGGTCGGAGAGCAGGTGGTCGCGGAAGATGAGTGCGGGNGGNTGAGCCGTGNCGTCGGTTGCGCTGCTCCCCCACCCAGCCTCCCCCTTTGGGGGAGGGGTTTTACCTCCCTCCCATCGGGAGGGGCTGGGGGCGGGTGTCTGTTGCGCGCTACTCCCCCACCCAGCCTCCCCCTTTGGGGGAGGGGGATTATCGTCTACGGTGGCGAGGTAGGGCTGGTAGAGTAGCCAGGGATTGGTGAGGTGGCCCCAGGGGTCACGCTCTACTCCCCAGCCAACGCTGCTCGCCAGCACCGCCTCGTCGCTGGCCAGCCAGCGGATGCCATGCGCGGCGGCCAGCGCGACCACGTCCTGCGATATCGCCCCCTCGCTCGGCCACATCCCCATAGGCTGGCGGCCAAAGGTAGTGCAGTAGCTGTCCACCGCCAGGCGCATCTGCGCATCTGCGTCTTCGAGGTGGGCGAAGCGCATTGTGGGCAGGGCCAGGGTGGGGCTAGCGATGCGCGCATCGTAGTTATCGGTGAGTAGCGGCAGGATGGGGTGGAAGTAGGGGCTGGTGCTGACCTCGATTTGGCCGTCGTTCATCAGCGTGCGATGCACCGGTACCACGTCGGCCATAATCGCCCAGTGCTTGTCGGCCACCATGTTGACATCGGCCTGAGCGAAGTCGCGCCCCTTCGCCAGCAGCGCGCTCAGTTCGGGGTCGGCGGCCACCATCAGCGGATCAATCCAGGCTAGATTGAACCAGACCTGCAGATCGCGCCAGAAGGCGGGGCCAAACAGTGTAGCATCGCCCTCCGCTTGCTGCTTGAGCGCCAGCAATTGCTGGTAGCGCGGATAGCGGCTGATGACCCGCTCCCAGTTGATGTAAAAGAAGGTTTCGAGCATCTCGGCCTTGTCCGCATCGCTGAGGTTCTCCGCTGCGGTCAGGGTCAGGCGCAGGCTACGGTCCATCACTCCGCGCTCAGTATAGTCGTGCAACTGTTCAATCAGGCTGGGAACGAGGTTGAAGGTCTGATGGATAGTGGGATGCTGGGTCAGCGCCTCTAGCATATGCAGGTAGTCTTTGACCGCATGGAGGCGCACCCAGGGCAGGGCGAAGTCGCCGCCCGGCCCCGGCTCCCGCGAGGTGCGATAATATGGCTGATGCTGGTGCCAGACAAAGGCGACGTAGATGGGCTTCATTGGCCTCGATGATGCACGGCAATGTGCTTGACGTAAGAAACTCCTCCCCAAAGGGGGAGGCAGCGTCAATCCCTCCCCAAAGGGGGAGGCTAGGTGGGGGAGTACGGGCCACAGCAGCTTACGCCTTCTCTCCCAATCCCCGCGAAACGGGTGCGGAGATTATATCAGATCAAGGTGGGGCTGGCACACTCCTTGCCTTGTAACAGAGATTGCGTAACTTCTATTTTGATAGGGAGAAGCGACTTTGCATCTAATGCTCACCACCGACACCGTTGGCGGTGTCTGGCAATATACCATTCAGCTAGCACGGGCGTTGGCGCAGTTCAATGTTGGGGTCACGATTATCAGCGTGGGGGATGCGCCTAACCCCGACCAGCGCCGCG
>QHBQ01000107.1 GCA_003243865.1 Candidatus Chloroheliales bacterium
AGCAGGGCAATCTGCACTTCGGGGCTGCCGGTGTCGCCCTCGTGTACTGCGAACTGCTCGATGATGGTGGTCTTCTCTTCCTTCTGCAACGCCATAGTGGTTATTAACACTCCTCCCTAAGAGATACGGGCGTGGGCGAGGGTTCGCGCCCAGCCTAAGTTATGGTAAACAAACGCGAGCCGCGCTTCGGCTCACAGTGCGTATTATACCATAGTGGAGGACGAAGGGCAAGTTTCCCACAGGGTTAGCGGTCAAGCACATCGCGGATAATCTTGCTCAACTCGCCTCGCGTGATGTAATCGTCCGGCCTGAAGCAGTATTCCTTGCTGTTGGGACACTTGTTCACCAGCTTCAGGGGAGCATCTACAGTTAGCAAGGTTTCAATCGCTACGTAGTCCGGGTGACTCTTCGGCACATCGCGGAATGTTGGCTCGGGTGCATCATACAATGAGCAAGGGCGCACTGATATGCGCCCCAAAGTTTGTCTTTTACTTTGATACTGTGTAATAACTTGCCTACGTATTGTGGCTCACAGAGTACCTCCCACAACTTGTCCAGCAACCGCTTGAAGTTCGGGCATCTGCTCTCCAGTTGTCTGATACGGACACGGGCTAGAAGCTCACGCCCATCCTCTATCTCGTCGTAATCCTGTCTGATCGCCTGTGCCGCTGCCTTGAGCCTGCTTTTGGGCCTCGGCGTGCGCTCTATCTCAACGATATCGTCCAGCTTCTTCAGCCGCTTGCCGTAGTATTTCTCAAGCGCATCAAGGTCCGCTATAAACCACGCCTCCATTGCTTGAACCATGAGATGTACCTGGTCGGGCTGCACCGCTGCTGGCAGCCGTGACCTGCCACCACTCTTGAACTTTCGTTGAATATGGTTCAGTGCTCCAGTGTCGGGAATAGCAGGTACATACTCATCGCTGTCCACAAGCAGCATGATGAAGCTCTTACCGCCGACTCGGCCTCTGACAAATTCAGTAGCAAAGTCCTTGACCGCGCTTGCGTCGCTGCCACAGCTTCTAACTTCCAAATCCTCAACCTCAATGTTGCATCGGGCTAGATCCTTTATCTCTGCTTTCTCCGACAAGGCGCGGCGGAGGAATTGTTCCAATGCTCTAGCCAGCGTTCTTGTCTGCCTGCTCGAGCTTGGCTGGCTATCCCCCTCGAAGAATACCACCACACCCACTACTTGTTACCCCCGATGAAACCCCTATCCCACAGTTGGCTTAGGGTGTACTTCTTGAGCAACGATGCCAGTTCTTCCCGATCGAGCCGCTTCATCGTGGTCGCGCCTTTTCTTCTACCGACCACGACCACATCTTCGGGACTGCGGGTAAACTCCTCCAGCAGGTAATCAGAGTGAGTGGTTACAATTATTTGGCTTCGCCTGGATGCTTCCTTCAGCAACCTGGCTAGTAGGTGAATAGCATCGGGGTGCAGGTTGACTTCTGGTTCCTCGAGGCAAATAAGCGGCGCAGGGTTAGGATCTAGCAGCACGGCAAGCAGCGCCAGCCACTGCAAAGTTCCCTCCGACATACGGCTGACTGGCGTGGGGTTCGGCAGGTTTGTCTCGTGTAGGACGAGTCGCAGTGCGTCAGGAGGGCTGCCAATCTCCTCGATCTCGATGTCATCGGCGTATATGTAGAACTCTCGCAGGTAGTCTCGAATCTTCTGTCGAAGACCAGGGTTGCGTTGCTCGTCGCGGAGGAAATCCAATACTGCCGCCAGATTGCCAGCGTCCTCGCTTAGAAGGCCAGACCCCCGACCTGGAAGTGAAAGCACCCCCTTGTGCGGCATAAACGCCCGCTCGTCAATATTGGCGTATCGTCGAACAGCCGCATTGCGCCCGAAATCCCAATCCAGATAGAAGCGCGAGCTATCAAACAAGAATCCAATACTCACTACGTTTCCATATTCAGGAAAGTACCTCATCTGGGCTAGGGCGGTCTCATTGCTCTGTGGGTTGAAGTTTGCATTTTTAGTCAGCTTACCCAGCTTTCTGCCAGCCTCACGTGCAACCAGGTAAGGATGCCCATCTCGATATTCAAGATAAGTATGATCGTAGTTATGCCCAGATTCAGTCTCAGTGCCATCCAACTTTTCATCTATTATTTTCAAGCCAAAGGTTTCTTCTTCGATGAATGACAGGCTGTAGCGCAGCTTCAACCCTGAATCATTGGCAGCGGACCTTACGCTTACTTCTATGCTCGATGCTTGCTCGGCTGAATTGCCGCGCCAGCGCCAGTTTCTTACGCCCCCGCTTGCGGCGATGTGAGCGGGCAGGAAACCCAATGCAGCGGCCCTCAGCAATTGAAGCACATCCAGGAAGTTTGATTTACCACCGCCGTTATCGCCAATCAAGATATTAAGCGGCCTTAGCTCAAGCCCATGCGGGCCAATCCCTTCTGGACCAAAGGATAGCACATTTTTAATATTGATAGACTGAAGGGTATCTCTGCCTGGTGATTCCTCAGCTACCTCTTGGCTAAATGTTTGCTGTGCTACAGCCATAAGCCGCCTCCTTCGTGTGCAATATGTTGTGCAATGCCATTATACAGCAAATCAGTAGCCCTTGCCCAATATAGCGCGATCCAAATAGGACAGGCTGAAGCGCAGTTGCCCCCCCT
>QHBQ01000130.1 GCA_003243865.1 Candidatus Chloroheliales bacterium
CCGCAGCAACAGCACGCTGAACAAGGCGACCACCGCCGCGCCCGCACCGAGGACAAGGCGCAGGGTCGGGTTGGGTGGTTGGGGAACGATCACGCCGTCGGGAGGCACGTAGTCACGCATCCGCAGCCATAGTTTGAGCGTCTCTTTCATCGAGCGGGAGACCACCTTCCAACTACCACCGCTCTGTTCGCCAGCGGTGCGGGGCAGGTGATTGACCCCCACCTCGACGATGGTGCGTCCCCGCACGTTGGCTTTGGCGAGGATCTCGGCATTGATCAAACCGTAGCGAGCCTGGAGGTTCATTCCCTTCAGCACATCGGCGTGGAAGACCTTGAAGGCGCAGTCAATGTCGCGCACATGGACGTTGAAGAGTAGCTGCACTGCGATGTTGAACAACCTGGCATAGAGCAGGCGCATCGCGGGGTCGTTGCGCTTGATGCGGTAGCCAGCGACGATGTCGTAGTGTGGCACGTAGGGAGCGATGCGGTTGAGGTCGCGCAGGTCGAACTGGCGGTCGGAGTCGGTGAACATGATGTAGTCGCCATTCGCCGCGTTCATGCCGGTGGTGATGGTGTCGCCATAGCCACGATTAACCTCATGGTGGATGACGCGCACGTGTGGGTTGGCGGCGGCGAGTTGGTCGGCGATTTCACCAGTGCGGTCCTTGCTGCCATCGTTGACGACCACGACTTCGTAATCGCTGAAGATGGTGGGCAACACCGCTTCGGCATCATGGACGACAGCGGCGATGTTCTCTTCCTCATTGTGGGCGGGCAGCACCAGTGAGAGCTTGCCTTCGATCATTATATCAAATCTCCTCTTTGAGCGATAATGCTGCCGCTCCAGCAGCCAGCTGAAGGGCGCTGAGTAGGCAGGTTGCGCGGGAAGTATAACACAACTGGAGCAGGTTTGGCTAACGGAACAGCAGGAAGCCCGCGTCATACCGGCGCGGGCTTTTCGTTGCTACAATTGGTCTACCTACTTATCCATCTGCTGCAAAGCAGTGTAAGCGGGGCGGGGGCTGTAGTCGGCGTTGATCACCGCCCAAGGTACCTTCTCGTCGCTGCTGGGCAGGCCGAGGGTGCTGAAGTTGAGGTTCCAGACGGTCATCACCCCCATCCAGGGATAGGCGCTGGAGCCCCTCTGGAAGCCGCGCACGAGGTAGTTGCCCTGGGTCGTCTCATTTATCAACTGGCAATACTCGTAGCCGGGAGCAGGGTTAGGGTCGCCGACACAGGAGGGCCAACCGAACTCAGTCAGCCACATCTGCTTGGCCGAGTCGCCGCTTTGCTCCATCACGGTGCGCAACTGCTCGATGCGGCGGAAGTAGAAGCTGGAGTCGTTGAGCCAGCAGTCGTGACGGGGCTGATACTTAGGCGGGCAGGCACCGCTGCCGGGCTGATCAGGCCAGAGCTGGTCGGGCGAGTTGCCGTAGCCCGCACCGTGTGCACCGAGCGCATCGAAGTAATCGCGCACCTCACCGCCATTGACGGCGTAGATTTGCTGCAGGTACTTCACATCGTCAATCGCGAGGCCAGGGTCGTTCACCCCGGTGGGGGTCAGCGCGCCGAAGAGCACCACGGCATGGCGGTCGGCCCACTTTACTCCCCAGTAGCCGTAGCGCAGCACGTTTACGTAGCGGGCAGCGTCAACGTGACCGCCCATCTCTACGGCATAGTTCTCCTCATTCCATATCTCATATGAGGCGACCAGGCCTTTGTAGTGACTAGCCAGTTGGTACATGAAGTTACCGAGGTCGGTGGCGTCGTCGGGGATGCCGCCCTTGTTCGCGGCGGCGGTGGCCCAATCGGGCGACTTGGCGACGCTGAAAATGAGCTTGATGCCTTTGGCGTTGGCATCGGCCACAATCTGGTCGAGTTGGCCCCAGGCGTAGTGACCCTTGTTGCCTTCGACATCCTTCCAGGCAATCTGCTGCTTGACCCAGTCGAAGCCCGCGCCCTTCACCATATCGTAAGCGCGATTGTGGTCAGTATAGTAAAGGGCAGCGTTGAAACCGTAGCCGATGTGGGGGCCAGCGAGTGGCCAACCTGCGCTGTGGCCGTTGGCCTTGTAACGCCACTCCAGATAGTGCTGACCGATGTTGCCCATCTGCACGCGGTAGGCAGCTTTCGGTTCGCTTGGTACGTAGGTGAGGACGCGACGCTCGAACGCCTGCACCAGTACGGGCGTATTGGGGTGATTGTTAATCTTGGCCGAGGTCCAGTAAGGTTCGCTGATTGGCAAGCCGGTGGCATAGTTCCAGGGATTGTTCAGTTGCTGGGTAACCCGATGGCCGTTAACCAGCACCGGCCCCTGCGCGATGAGGAAGTTCCAGAAGACCGCGGGGATGTTGTGCTGGGTTGTCGGCTCGAAGTAGACGAAGTTGGTGCCGGGGTTGTTGCCCAGGCTGCTGTTGTTGCCGATATTGCCCGCCTTGTCAATCGTCGAGGTGACCTTCTGACCGGTGCGATTGGGGGCGGGTTGGCCGTTGCCGCCAGTAATGCTGCTGACGGTCTGCCAGGTCTTGTAGGTAGGAGCGCTGTTGTCGCCCGCATCGGAGGCAAGCGGGATTTCGCTGGGTGAGCGCAGTTCGAAAGTATTGTCGCCGATTTGCATCCTACCGCTGATCAGCTCTTCAGTGAGCAGGCCATTGGTGACGTAGTAAGTATTGGCGGGGTCGGCAGTCGGGTCGTTAATTTCCATCCGGCTCTTGTCGAAATATTCGACCTTGCGAGTCTTCTCTGCGCCTTTGGCGTCCACATAGGTCTCGAAGGTCCAGTAGTTGGGGCCAGGACCCCAGTACCACGAGCGGGAGACGCTGCCATCGGCAACGTACTGGTCAGTGCGCTGCCACGTGCTAATAAAGGCGTTGTCGGCAAACTGCTTGTCGAGCGGCACCGAGGCAGGTGCAACGGCAGGCTGGGCGGGGGGGGTTTGTGGGGGAGCGGCAATGCCATTGCCACCTGCGCTGGTCAGCAGCAGAATGAGGGTGAGCAGGGAAATGAGCGTGGTCGCTCGTTTGCGGAAACTTGACACCAGGGTAGTCCTCCTTGTCGTAAGTAAAGCTAACGGTAAGTAGACACAGAAACGCAGGACGATTATATCACAAGAACGAATAGCCGCGCCAAAGGTTGCGACGAAAGTGGTTGCCTACAAGAAAAGGGGCGCACTGGACGGTGCGGGAGCAGCTCAGGGCGTGCGCCACACGCCCCTACACATTCGCCCCTCCTGCTTTAGCCACCCTTCAGTGCGCCCTCTCTTTAATCTTTAATCTTTGGTCTATAATCTTGTGGCTTAGTTGCCCGTGCTACCCACCGTCTTGGCCCCCTTCGGCGCGATGTCAGCGCTAACCTGGTAGATATTGGGCCATGGCTCGAAGCGGCTGAAGAACGAGTCGCTGCGGGTGCCGTTCGTATCGCTAATGGTGCGCGTAATGGTAGCGTCAATGCCGAAGTGGGCGAACTCCACCTGCTGCTTTGTGTGGGGGCCGAAGTTGGGGTTGATTTCGTACTGGTCGGGCGGCGGCGCTACCCGGTTGCCGGAGGTCGCGCCACTCATCTTCACGGTGCGGCCCGCAGGCTTGGTGCCGTAGAAGTTGACCGTGAGGGTTTGGGCATTCATGTCGGCCACCGCTTCGACCAGGATATAGGCACCAGTATCGTTGGTGAACTTCAGATCGGTGCCGGGCGAGTAGACTGCCGCGTCGAAGCCGACTGGGCTGCCATCCTCCTCGTACCAGGAGACGCGATAGGCGTGCTGGTGGCGCTCGGCCATGGGTAGACCGCTCCAGAAGGCGGCGCGGAAGGTGGTAGTGCTGACCTGGCATACCCCGCCACCGACATCCTTCTGGGTTCGTTCTGCGACGATGACGTAGCCTTCGACATAGCCGCGCTCAAGGGTTATGTCGCCAATAGTATCGAGGAAGGAGAAGGCCGCGCCAGGGGGGATGACCGCGCCATTCAGGTAGCCCGCGGCCACCTTGATATTGGTGGCGCGCGCGGGGGTCGAGCCGTGGAAGGTACTCTTGCCGCTGCCGATTAGCTCCTTAATGCCCAGGTTGGCGATGTCCTTGCTGGATACACTGGGGGTTATCNCCTTGACTGGAACCTGAGCGACGCGGTTNGCCTCGCCAGGTNGGGCCGGGGTCTCAATCTTGGTGCGGAGCAGGTTGACAGTATCGGTAATTTGCACCGCCAGCCCATCGGTACTCTGGCCNGTGACATTGACGCTGCTGCCGTTCCAGGCAAAGCGGGCGTTCTGCGGTGCGCGGTTGAGGTCGGTGGCAACCTTGTCGGCAAACTCGCGCAACTTGTTGTCGGGCAGGGTAAGGTTGAGGTGCTGGGTCTGCTGGACGTCAACGATGCGGCTGATAGTCAGCCAGTTGGCGATGGTCGGCCTGTCGGCCACCCAACTATGCCCTTCGTACTGCAAGACGATCGGCGCGCTGAGGATGGCCTGCGCCCGCTGCTGCACTTGCTGCAACTCGGCGGCGCTGATTACCGGCGCGCTGACATTGACCGCAAGGCCAACCTGACGGTTGGACAGGGTGTTGAGTCCGCTCTTGATCCGCCCGATGCTGGCGTAAACATCGAGGGTGCTGCCCTCCTGTGATGGCGATACCCTCAGCGTGCCGTCGGGGTTGATCTGGATGTCGCCTTCGACTTGCGGTTGGTTCACCTCTTTGGCGATGCCTTGCAGGTAGTCGCTCAATTTCTGCTCATCTAGGGTGATGGGGATGGCAACAACCGCACCATGCTGGTAGGCGTTCCACTGCGCACCGAGGTCGGTAAGCAGTGAGCCGCTGCGTCCATAGTGGTAGGCGGCCCGCAATGTCGCCTCGGTGTCCACCTTCAGTCCCAACGCTTGTGGCGCTGGCGTCCACGTCTTGCCATCGTAGGTAAGCGTCACTGGCTGGTTGGTGAAGGACTGCAGGCTGCTGTTGACCTGATCAGCTGCCTGGGCCATAGTCAGCCCACTGAGATCCTGATCGAGAACATGGACGCCGGGATAGATGCGGTCACCGTAGCTCTGCTCAAAGATGGCGATCGCCGCGAGCAGCAGCACGGCGGTGACTGCGATGACGATCACCAGCCAGCTAATGAGTCGCGCAGCCAGATTCTCGCGCGGAGCGCGGCGAGCTTTGACCACCTGCAGCGATTGCAGATTTTGGATTGCAGATTGTAGATCTGGATCAGGGCTGACGATACGATCACGCTCCCTGTAAGTCCCTTGCGTGATATTACTATTCTCCCTCTCTCGGGAGGGGAGAGGGCTTGGGTGAGGGGTAGCACGTGGCTCAACTGGGCGGGAGGGTGGAATGAAGCCGGGTAGCGGGGCAACCGGCTCACTAGCCTGATCGGGTTCGGCGGCGGGCTGGTGCAGCAGCGAGGAGTTCAGCCGAGATCGCTGGGTCAGGTCGGGTGGGGCAGACATCTCGAAGTGACGGGCGGCTTCCACATTCTGGATATTGGGTTTCGCGCCCTGGATTGAATTTCGCGAGGCAGGAGCTACGCTGCTGTCGTCAGGAGTAGTCGGCAGGGCAGTGGTCTCGTAGCGCTCCGCGCGGTCATCATTGTTGTAGCGGTCATCGCTCATCAGGCTGGCCTTCCTAGGTTTAATCCCCCCCTATCGCGGGGACTCTACATATCAAACGCATCGCAGTAATTATCAGTTATACTTCAAGGCGCAGTTCGACTCGCCCAATGCCAACCGTGTCGCCATTGCGTACCTGCACCGGTGCGCTGATTTTCATCCCATTGACGTAGGTACCGTTGGTGCTGCCTGCGTCCTCCACCCACCAGTTACCGTCCTCACGAATGCTGATGCGGGTGTGTTCGCCTGAGACGAAATCGTCGTCAAGCTGAATTGTGTTGCTCAGGCGGCGGCCCAGGGTGGTGTATGGTTCCAGCGGTAGGCGCTGGCCGGGCAGCAACTTCGCCTGGCCCGGCTGCACCACGATTAGCACCCCGTAGGCGGATTCCTCCGGCATGGCATCGGCGGCGACCACCGCTCGCGGCTGGGTGCGGCTGATATCGCGGCTGGTGACGCGGATTACCTGGAAGAGGAAGAAATAGAGCAGGAAGACGAACGCTACCCGCAGTACGACCAGTAGCACATCAAAGGGCAGGTTTTGCAGGTTGGGCAAGGGCAGCTCTCCTATCGCTCCTCCCCAAAGGGGGAGGCCGGGGGGGAGCGAGTCGCGCTGCACGAACCCACCCCCAGCCCCTCCCATCGGGAGGGGAGTTTATGCTTATTGAAACATCAATTCAAGCCCGCCTAGCGAGATGCGATCGCCAACAGTCAACGGCGACTCGGTGATTTGCATATCGTTGAGGAAGGTGCCGTTGGTGCTGCCCATATCGAGGACGCTGTAGCCGCCCGCCGCCCAGCGAATCTCGGCATGGTGGCGGGAGACGCGGGCATCGTCAATCACGATTTCATTGTCGAGGCCACGCCCGATGCGGGTAAGCGCGCCATTGATGGCGAAGGCGCTACCCTGGTGCTTGCCAGTGGTGATGATCAGCGACGATGGACGTGGGGTGGCAAGATACTGCGGCGGGATGCGCATCGCGCGGGTGCGCTCGATTTCGCCTTCCAGTTCCTCAGCGGCGGCGGGGTCGAGGCGGGGGTCAACTAGACGTCCGCCCACGCGGATGTCGTGGCGGCCCACCCCCTCGTTGGCGTTGAGGCGCACCAGCGGGAAGCGGGTAGTCATGCGATAGCCGCGCTGGTGGGCAACGCTGGCGACGTACTCGGCCAGTTCGTGTTCCAGGCTGGCCTTGAAGCCCTC
>QHBQ01000409.1 GCA_003243865.1 Candidatus Chloroheliales bacterium
TAGGTGTTGCCACTAAGCCGCGAGGTGATCACCAGCTTGCCCTTCGCGATGCTGATGTCTATGCCCTTGTGGCCGGGGTAGGCGTAGAAGCCAACGTACTTCTGCCACGCGGCGGGCGCGGGGATGGTGGACTCAGCGCGGTCAATTGCGGCGCTGAAAACGGGCTGCAACAGTTCGAGCGCGGCGTAACCGATACCCTCGGCGCCGGTAAGGTAGTTGGCGAAGATGGCGACGCCCAGCTTGAGCGCGGGTATCATCGTGATGTTGCTGGCGTAGCCCAGATAGCCACCAGTGGCAACCACCGCCGTGTGGTCGGCGAGCCGCTGCAATGCGAAACCGATGCCGATGCCGGTCTGCCAGTCGGGGTCGAGCGCGACCGGCGCGTGCATCTCGCGTAGGCTGCTGCCCGCGATTATCTGCGCGCCGCCCGCTGGGTTGTCGCCGTCACGAAACTGCAAGGCGATGAAGCGGGCGATGTCCTCCACGGACGAGTACATCTGCTCGGCGGGGGCGAGCGCGGCGGAGTCGAGATTGGGCGGGGTGAGGGTAAATGGCACTCTCTCCGGCGCATAGCTGACCGCTAGCTGATCACGCATCGTTGCCTCAGGGTATAGGCCGCTGCGGTTCATCCCCAGCGGGGCGAGAATATTGGCGCGGAGGTATTCGCCATAAGGTTGCCCGGCGGCCCGCTCCAGCGCATGGCCGAGGATGGCGATACCCAGATTGGAATACTTGATTTCGCCAGGAGGAATGATTATTTCGACATCGGCAAGACTGGCGAGGAACTGCGCCGTGTCGGGGTACTGGAGCGTATTGAAATTGACACCCTGCGCTTCAGCGGGCAAACCCGCAGTGTGCGAGGCAAGCTGGCGCAGGGTGGTGGGTGGCGCGTCGCGGAAGTGCGATTTGGGTTGGTACTCCGGCAGATACTTTGCCACCGCATCGTCCAGCTGCAGCCTGCCCGCGTCGCGCAGGTGCATCATCATCGTGGTGGTGAACACCTTGGTAATCGAGGCGATGCGGTAGAGCGTATCGGGCGTGGCCGGGGTTTGCGTCTCGCGCTTGGCGTAGCCGAAGCCCTTCGCCCAGATGGTATCCTGGTTGTAGACGACAGCAGCGGACAGCCCCGCTATCTCCTCTTCTTCGATCGTGGCGCGCAGTTGCGCCTCTAGCTGGCCGAGCGCGGCCTGCACTTCCGCTGCGCTGACAACATCCATTGGTTTGCTCCTTTCGGCTGGTACAATCAAGCGGCCTTCATGGTTCATTGCTTAGACATTTATCTAACCCATATTATTATAGTGCAGGTTGGCGGATCTGTCAAGTTGCCTTTGAGGACCGTAACAAAGTTGGTACCTGGGCGCGATAAATCCGCGCCCTATACGAGTTTCGTGCTGGTGGGGGGGCAAATTCATTGCGCCCTAGCCTACTTGACATTCGTGCCTGAAAGTGGTACATTTGTGCTAACCAGAAGCTGGGTGAACCTGGGTACAAACCAGAAATGAGAGTGATGATAGTGCCTATTAAGATTTTGCCTTCCGAGATTTCAATCAAGATTGCCGCCGGCGAGGTGGTGGAGCGACCGGCGGCGGTGGTCAAGGAGTTGCTCGACAACGCAATTGATGCGGGTGCCCACAACATCCGCGTCGAGGTGCGTGGCGGTGGACAGCAGCAGATCAGGGTGATGGATGACGGCAGCGGCATCCCCGCCGATGAACTGGAGACCGCCTTTCAGCGTCACGCCACCAGCAAAATTGACGAGCTGGCCGACCTGTTCAAGATAAACACGCTCGGTTTTCGCGGCGAGGCGCTGCCCAGCATCGCCAGCGTGAGCAAGACAAGCATGGTCAGCCGCACTGCCGCCGACCCGAGCGGCACCGAGGTGACTTTCGAGGGCGGGGTGTTGCGCAAGAAGGAGCCGCGCGGCGCACCGCGTGGCACGATCGTAACGGTCAGCGACCTGTTCTACAACGTGCCAGCACGCCAGAAGTTCCTCAAGTCGGTGGGGTCGGAGAGCGGGCAGATCAGCAGCATCGTCAGCCAGTATGCGCTCGCCTACCCTGCAATCCGCTTCAGCCTCACCCTCGATGGGCGCACCGCCTTTCAGTCCAACGGCATTGGCGACCTGCTTGATGCGATCACCCAGGTCTACGGCGCGGATGTGGCGAAGGCGATGCTGCCGGTGGGCAAGCTGCGGCAGGCCCAGAGCGATGACGACCAGCCGTCCGGTGAGGCCGACGCCGAGACCGGCGAGGTGGCGATGGGCGAGGACGACCTATGGCAGATCGGCGAGAACGGCGTGGCCGAGCGGCGCAGTCGCTACAGCGTCGAAAAAAAGAACATCCCGCTGCCCAAAGTGTGGGGCTACGTCAGCCAACCAGGGTTGACGCGGGCCAACCGCTCGTACATCAACTTGTTCGTCAATCACCGCACCGTGCAGAGCCGCACCCTCAGCTATGCGGCGGAGGAGGCGTATCACACCCTGCTGATGGGTGGGCGCCATCCCATTGCGGTACTGAACATCGAGCTTGACCCCGCCAACGTAGATGCCAACGTGCATCCCCAGAAGGTGGAGGTGAAGTTTGCCGACGAGCGCGGCGCGTTCATCGCGGTGCAGCGGGCGGTGCGCGAGGCGCTCGCCGCCTACACCACCGTACCAAATATGAACCCCGCCAAGCGGGATGGCGAGAGCGAAGCGGGTGAGCAAGAGGAGCTACGCTACGGCCCGACCTTCGAGGCGCGGCCTATGCCGCTGCCGCCCTCCTCCGATGGCGAGCCGCTGCCTGCCCACCCGCCAATCAATCTGGAAGCAGCCGCGGCCACCCTGCGCGACGGCGCGAGCGATACCGCCGGGGCGGAGATTGACTACAGCAGCATGACCCCGGACCAGATTTTCGATCTGCTGGGCAGCAGCAGCGCAGGGCGGCAACCGGCGGTGCAGCAGGTAGCCCGCATTGAGGAGGACAAGACAGTTGCCAGCCGCCGCAACCTGCCGCCGCTGCGGGTGGTGGGCCAGATCAGCGAGACCTACATCATCGCCGAGGGGCCGGACGGGATGTACATGGTGGACCAGCACGCCGCCCACGAGCGGGTGATGTATGAGCGCATCCTGGCGGAGTTGACCCAGCCGCAGGGTAAGCGCGCCGAGAGCGCCACCCAGATGCTACTCACCCCGCTGCCGCTGGAGCTTACCCCCCGCCAAAGGGCCGAGGTGGAGCCGCGCCTGGAGACGCTAGCCGAGCTTGGCTTTGATATGGAGCCAGAGGGCGAGCGCACCCTGCTGGTCAAGGCGGTGCCAGCGATGTTCAAGCAGCGTCACGAGGTGGGCATGGGCGGCGCGCTGGTCGAAATGCTCGATGACCTGCTCAATCAGCGGCGGGTTGACCTCTGGCGCGACACCCTGGCGATTACGCTCGCCTGCCACAGCGCGATTCGCGCGGGGCAGAGCCTGCCCCTGGAGGAGATGCGGCGGCTGATCGAGCAGTTGGAGCAGTGCCGGATGCCGCGCGCCTGCGCCCACGGTCGCCCCACCATGCTGCTGCTCAGTCAGAGTCAGCTTGAGCGCGAGTTCCGCAGGACAGTGTAGCCAAAGAACAATGACCAAGGAAGCGGAGCATATAGATGACCAACGAAGAACTCTTCCTCAAAACGCTCAAGGACATCAAAGTACGGGCGCGACCCAACGGTCAAGATGAGTACGACGTATTGATGCTCACTCCTCTACTAAGAAAGCTGCTTATTGACGCTCGGCCTCTAGTTGAGGTTATCAATCAAAAGTACAGGCTCAAGGTTAAATACACAATAACCAATTACTCTTTCCCTCCTTATCCAGGGGATCCAGAGCCTGCTTTCTGGGCGATACAAGATGGATTTGACCCGGGTACTAGCCTAAGACCTAGGGGTTTGATTGAAGTAAACAAAGAGCAGCTGCTTCAACGCTTGCTGATCGTCGAAAATGGGCAGAAACTCACCGTTTTGGATGTTATCAAGTATCTAGCTCATGTTGAAGGTGCTGTACATATCGGCACTCCATCCAACGATAAGGAAAAAGCTTTGGCTGAACTGACTAAGAAGGCCACTATCGGTGGATACCCTCCAGCAACACGCTCGATACAAGCAGTTGCGCGTGTAGTAACAGAAGGTCTAGAATCACTGCGCAAAGCAGTGCAGCGTGATGCCAGGGTGTCACACCCTAAGAAGCAAATGCAGGCGAAACAAGAGGGCCGGTTGCCACGTGGACAAAGAGCTTCCACACAAATCTCAGATAAAGAAGGGGATAATCCCCTTTAGCCTGAGGGCTGTAGCCAAACACGGCTACAGCCCTTGGCGCCTCCCTCGCCGCCCGCACCTCGTAAGGGAGAAGTCGTGGGTTGACTGGTGGTAAGTGGCTGATTGTCATTGGTGAGATAGCGCGTAAGCCAGTCGCGGGCCAGTTGCGCCACCTGCTCCAGCTTGCCTGGCTCCTCGAACAGGTGGGTTGCGCCGGGGATGATCTCGATGCGCTTTTCCGTATGCAGCATCGCCAGCGCCTGCCGGTTCATGGCGATGACCGGCTCATCGTTGCCACCCACGATCAGCAAGGTGGGCGCCCGCACCTGGGGCAGAAAGTCGCGGGCCAGGTCGGGCCGCCCGCCGCGTGAGACTACTGCGCCAATCGTCGTAGGCCGCTGCGCCGCCGCGACCAGCGCCGCGCCCGCGCCAGTGCTGGCCCCGAAGTAGCCGATGCGCAAGTTGGCGGTGGCCGGGTTCTGGGTCAACCAGTCAGTTGCCCCCACCAACCGCTCGGCCAGCAAGCCGATGTCGAAGCGCAGATGCGCGGTCTCGATATCCACCTGCTCTTCCTCAGCAGTGAGCAGGTCGAGCAGCAGGGTTGCCAGGCCCGCCTGGTTCAGCCACTGGGCCACGTAGCGATTGCGCGGGCTGTGGCGGCTGCTGCCGCTGCCATGTGCGAACAGTACCACCCCTTCAGCCTGGGCGGGAATGACCAGGTCGCCGTCGAGGGTTGCCGCCCCAACCGTGACCTGCACCGCGCGCTCCGCACCATACTGCCCTTTGTCCATATTTGGCTGCCTCCTCCCGCTTATACCAAAACGGATGGGCGCGATAAATCTGCGCCCCTACGGATAATAAGCGCTCTCCGCGGCGAATTGGTATTAGGTGCCGCCGGGCGTCGCGGCAGCGGCGTTGGCTGCGGCTAGCAGGTCGCGTACCTCCTGGTCACTGGTAGGCGAAAAATCCTCATACCAAAATCCAACCGCATAGAACGGCTCCGGGGTAGCGGCGCAGACGATCTCGTCCACCTCGCTGCGGAACTCAGCGCAGGTAGATGGGGCGGCAACCGGCACCGCGATGACCAGGCGCGCAGGCCGCTGCTGGCGTAGCGCGGTGGCCGCCGCCCGCATCGTTGCGCCGGTCGCCAGGCCATCATCCACCAGAATAACCGTATGTCCCGCCACCTGCGGGGCGGGGCGGTCGTCGCGATAGAGGTGTTCGCGGCGGGTCAGTTCCTCCCACTCATGTTCGGTAACAGCATCAAGCACCTGCTTGGGAATCTGCAACACCTCCACCACCTCGCGGTTGAGGATGCGGGTGCCGCCGCTGGCAATCGCACCCATCGCCAGCTCCTCATGACCAGGCACGCCCAGCTTGCGCACCAGGAAGACATCGAGCGGCGCGTGCAGGGCGCGGGCTACCTCGAAGGCAACTGGCACGCCGCCCCGCGGCAGCGCCAGCACCAGCAGATCGGGACGGTTCGCGTATCCTGCAAGTTTGCTAGCAAGCACCCGTCCGCCATCATACCTGTCTTTATAGAGCGCCATACTTATGCTCCCCTTGATATAACTTCTGACTGCTGATCTGCAAGTTCTGTACCACACAGTGAGCAGCGCGGGTGGGCTAACCCATCCGCGCTGCTTGGTTGACGCTTAGGTACGCTTAAACTAAGGGCGTGACGCAGATAGCATAAGCGTTCAACTGCTGCGTGGCACTGGTAAGGTTGATGCCGTAGATCTGCCAGCCATTGTCGTGGCTGGCACTGCTGTAGACGTTCACGCCTGCGGCGGTGTCGAAGCCGCCGCCGCTGATCAGGGTGCCGTCGGGGCAGCCGACCATTGTATTAGCAATGCCACCCGCCTTAGCCGACCCGCTCTGACTGACTGTACTGGCGTTCAGGTTGGTACCTTGCAGACAGATGACGTAGGCAGTCAGCTTTTGGTTCGCCGTGCTATGGTTGGTGCCAGCCACCAGCCAGCCATCACGGGCGGGCGCGGCGGTGGTCACGTTGATGCCGAGGTCTTTGCTGAAGCCGCCGCCGGTCAGCACCCCACCACTGCAAGCAATGAAGACCCGATTGCTAGTTCCTGCCGCCAGAGTGATGACCGCGCTCTGCTGCACGGTGCTGCCGGTAGTGCCGGACATACACAGCGCGTAGCTGCTGAGTACCTGCGCC
>QHBQ01000392.1 GCA_003243865.1 Candidatus Chloroheliales bacterium
CCACTGCGGGCGGTAGCGGCGTTCAGCGCCACCAGCAGGGGCAGGCCAACCTGGCGCAGAACGGTTAGCACCGGCTCCTGCTGATGACCGAGCTGCTGTGCCGCGGGTGGCACGGTTTTGAACAGGTAGTTGTACAGGTCGTTGGCGCTGACGAAAGGGCCGGGCAGCCCGGCGCTGCCGTTTATGCCCTGCACCAGCGATTGGCCGAAGATGGTCAAGTTGCCGTTGCCCACCCAGGAGCGTTCGCTCTCCTGGCAGGCGGTGATGATCACGCGCCCGCTGCCGGTTGCCAGCGCCGCGGTGGTGACAGCATCCGGCACGCCGCTGCCCAGCGCGGCGGGGGCGGCCTCGGTGTTGAAGCCCAGGCTCGGCTCTAGCTTGCCGGAGAAGCAGGAGTTGATGATAATCAGCAGTTGCCTGGCCTTGATGGCGCGCAGCAGGGTGAGGAACTCGCTCTGGCCGAGGCCGGTATCCAGCTTGATTTTATCGCCATCGAGTTGGGTGTCGCTGGTGGTCAGATAGAAGCTGCCATCGGTAGCGTAATCGCCGTGGCCGCTGTAGAAGAAGATGACGATATCGCCGGGTTGAGCGGTATTGGCAAGCTGCTGCAAGCTGGCAATCAGCGCGGCGCGCGAGGCCGAGCCGTCCGCCAATAGCGTCACCTGGTTCTGCGGGTAGCCGCCCTGGTTGGTTAGCGCCTGCGCCAGGCTGACGGCATCGTTGGTGGTCTGGGCCACGTTCGCCGCTGGCACATACTGATATTTGCCCACGCCGACCACCAGCGCACGGCCCTGAGTGAATAGCATAACCTTGACCTCCTTGTACTGATGTACGCAAGTTATAGGTGCGAATAAGCTATGGCTTGGATTATAGCAGACGATTCGGGGGTTGGCAACAGGGTGGGTAAACAAGATGATATGAGTCATCCCTAATTTTGGGGGCGCGAGGCGCACACGATGCTAAGCCCCCAGCGGGGGTTGGGGGAGAATCTTGCCCCCGCAACCAACTAAGCCCCCAGCGGGGGTTGGGGGAGAAATCTCGAAGCGGCAGTCATGCTCGTCTGGGCGACCCAGGTTGCGTAGCTGGGGTGGCATCGCGGCTGGGCAGCATCCTTAGATTAGCGGCGCTTCAGCGGTATAGCAGGGCGAACTGCTGTTCGCCCCTACAGATATGTGCCTGGGGCAGCCTGCCCGCAGTAATCAGCAAGGGCGCACATCAGTGCGCCCCTACGGATGTTGTTAATCTACAATCTGCGATCTACAATCTACAATCTGCTCACGGCGTGGTTACGCCCTTGTAGACGATCTGGGCCATCTCGTCGCGACGAATGTTGTTGTTGGGACGGAATGTACCATCAGGATAGCCGTTGATTACACCTTTGTAGTGCGCCGTCTCGATGAAGGCGAAGAAGATGTTGTTGGCTGGCACATCGCTGAAGGTTGGGTTGCCGCCAGTGGGCGTGTAGAGCGGGTAGTGAGCGGCACCGACCACCAGCTTGGTTAGCTGCCCGCGAGTAATCGGGATGTTGGGCAGATAACAAGGATAGGTGGCGCCGTGCGCGGTGCAACCGTTCGCATCGAAGCCGCTGAGGATGCCCGCATGGAAGCCGGTCTCGATGTAGACGTAAGCGAAGTAGCCGGGCGGCACGTCGGTGAAGTCCTGCCTGCCGGGCGGCGTGTAGAACGGCGTGCCGAAGCCGAGCACCACCACCTTGGCAAACTGGCCGCGAGTAGAGGTACCAGCAGGCGAGTAGTGGGTGGGGTCAGTGCCGTTAACCACGCCGCGGCAGTAGAGGTAGTGGATGGCGTAGTAGAAGACGTTGCCGTTGATGTCCATGAACGGGTTGGGGCAATCGGTCGGCGTTACGGTCGGCATCGGCGTTGCGGTTGGGCCGCCCGGTGTCTGAGTAGGTAGCGGCGTATTCGTCGGTGGCAGCGGCGTGTTGGTCGGTGCGGGCGTGTCGGTCGGGCCGCCTGGCGTGTTGGTTGGTGGCACTGGTGTGTTCGTCGGACACCCTGAAGTGCTGTAATGTTCCACCAGCGTGTTATTGTCGCTGTAACCAACCGCCCAGACGTCACTTGACGATATGGCGGTTACTCCCCATAGACGGATGTCGGTGCCAGGGTTGGGATTGGTGACGACGCTCCAGCTTGTACCGTCCCAGTGTTCCACCAGCGTGGAATTAGGGCCGCCGCTGGCATAGTAACCAACCGCCCAGACATCACTTGGCGATATGGCGGTTACTCCATATAGACCGTTTCTGGTTGTGCCAGGGTTGGGACTGGTGACGACGCTCCAGCTCGTACCATTCCAGTGTTCCACCAGCGTGTAAAAGACGCTGCCGCTGGCATAGTAACCAACCGCCCAGACATCGCTTGGTGATATGGCGGTTACTCCGACTAGACCATTGTTGGTTGTGCCGGGGCTGGGACTGGTGACGACGCTCCAGCTCGTACCATTCCAGTGTCCCACCAGCGTTTGATAGATGCCACCAGTATTGAGATAGTAACCAGCCGCCCAGATATCGCTTGGCGAGATGGCGGTTACTCCGACTAGACCATTGGAATCAGTGCCAAGGTTGGGACTGGTGACGACGCTCCAGTTCGTGCCGTTCCAGTGTTCCACCAGCGTGTTAGAGTGGCCGCCGCTGACATAGTAACCAACCGCCCAGACATCACTTGGCGATATAGCGGTTACTCCATATAGAATGCTAGTTGTGCCAGGGTTGGGACTGGTGACGGCGCTCCAGCTGGTACCATTCCAGTGTTCCACCAGCGTATAATAGACGCCGCCGCTGGCATAGTAACCAACCGCCCAGACATCGCTTGGCGTTATAGCGGTTACTCCCCGTAGATTGTTGGTGGAGCTGCCAGGGCTAGGACTGGTGACGACGTTCCAGCCCGTACCGTTCCAGTGTTCAGCCAACGTGCTATAAGTACCGGTGCTGGAATAGTAACCAACCGCCCAGACATCGCTTGGTGATATGGCGGTTACTCCAAGTAGGTTGTTGTAGGTTGTGCCAGGGCTGGGACTTGTGACAACACTCCAGCTCGGTGTACAATCGGCGGGCGCTACTTTGGCCGACGCGCCGCTGATTGCCTGGCTGTGGGTCGAAGCTGCCACGCTGCTGAACAGCAGTATGGTGACAATAGCGATGAGGGACACTGTTCCTAGCTTGCGCATCATACGCCTCCTTTTATGTCTATCGTTTCAAATGAAGTGGTTGTTGTCTCGGTTGGGTTCAGTGCTGACAGTGTATCACAGCCCCACTCATTTGTCAATAGCTGGCGGTGTATAACCCATGGTTGTTGCCAAGTCGGCACCCTGGGCGTGATAAATCCGCCCCTACACGGATTTGCGTTTGTAGGGGCGCAAATTCATTGCGCCCTGGCTGGGCGTGATTTATCACGCCCCCACATAGTTTGTGCCTGTAGGGGCGCAAATTCATTGCGCCCTGGCCGACTTGGCAACAACCCTGAGAATGAAGAAAAGTGAGAAATGGGGTATAATTTAATCGGCGGTAACGGTTTGGCAGTATAGCCACAGCTAAGGGAGGGCTGGCGATGGCAGCTACGCAGAGCGGTCGAGAGACGAGCGAGCAGCGCGGGCAGGGCATAAGCTGTTCTCCCCTCTAGCTAATAAGCAGAAGGGCCAGCCGTTACGTAGCTGGCCCTTCTTATCAAGCGGGGTTAAATCAGGTTGCTATGGCAACAGAACCAGCTTGCTGCGCGAGTCGCTCACGGTATCTACGCTCACGATTAAGCCAAAAGAGGGCGGGAATGTTAAACACACGTTCTAGCTGGGTAGCTATATCGGACGTGAGTTCAATATCGCCCTTGATAAGCTCATTGATGGTCTTTAGAGGATAACCCATCTGGCTAGCCAGTTCAGCGAGGGTTATCTCTCTCGCCTCTAGCTCCCCTTCTATGGTATCACCTGGTGGGGATACGAAATCAGGGTTGAAGCTGTATTCGTCTTGTGCGATTTTAATCATGATAATCTACCTCTCAGTGATAGTCTGTTATCTCTATTATTCTGATTGATCGTACATTCTTCCAGTCAAGGCCGCCGTTTCCCAACCTGGGAACTGGCTCGTCTGCTACTTCAAAAATCAGGCGTTTTGGTTGTTTGAGGTCAACGGCTAGCTGTCCATCGCGATCCGCGGTTAGCTCATGGCAGCGGCCTTGCCGTATGTTACGCATATATTCCAACGTTGGTGCGGCAATTAGATCTTCCAGTCTGCGTTTGAGCAGGTTGGCGTTCTCAGGGCCAAGTTTGCGGGCAGCCTCTTTCTCGTCCTCACAAACCTTTCTTATGCTTGGGTGGAAGGCAACTTTCAAGCCGCACTCTCCAAAGGTCTGCTAAACCGTCGCTGATTGTCTGCTTAGTTATAGTCAGCGCTTGACAGCCCTAGTGCCTTGCAGGTATTCTAGCACGCAAATGGCGGCCTGTCAAGCTCTTTTTTCAGCATTTTATACTAATTGGCTATGGTGCTGGTGTAAAACGGATGGGCGCGATAAATCCGCGCCCCTACCCGGTAAAAACGGATGGGCGCGATAAATCCACGCCCTACCTGGGTTTTGCGCTGGTAGGGGCGCAAATTCATTGCGCCCTGGCCGACTTGGCAACAACCCTAAGGGTGAAGAAAAGTGAGAAATGGGGTATAATTTAATTGGCGGTAACGGATTGGCAGTATAGCCACAGCTAAGGGGGCTGGCGATGGCAGCTACGCAGAGCGGGCGAGAGACGAGCGAGCAGCGCGGGCAGGGCGAGTTTGCTACGATGCTGAAGGAATACACCCGCGCCGCTGGCCTGACCTATGAGCAACTGGCCGAGGCGGCCGGGCTGCCGCTTGATACCGTGCTAAACTGGCTGAAGGGAAAGGTGCAGCGCCCGCGCAACTGGCGGGATGTGGCCCAGGTGGCGCGGGCGCTGCGGTTGAGCTATGACCAGGCTGATGCGCTGCTACGCGCCGCCGGACACCCGGCGCTGGCCCGACTGAAGCACGCTCACCCGAAAGAGGCGCTGCTGGCCGAGTGGCGCACCCTGAGCGTACCCCCTTGCGATGATGCGAACCAGGGGGCGCGGGGCAGCGTGCCGCAGCCACCAGCGCCACTCAGGGCGCGGATGCTATCTTACGCTGATGAGCAGACGCAACCGCTGCTCGATATATCGGAGCGGCGAGAGGTTGCGCCCGCGCCACCGCCAACGTCGCGCAGGTGGGTGGCGCGGGCGCTTGTCGGGCTGGCGCTGCTAGCGGGCTTGCTGACGATATTTGTCTGGCTGGCGGTTCGGCGCGACAGCGTTCCGCCGGTGGGGGCTGAAGGCTGGGGAGTGATTGGCCCTTTGGAGCTAGCGCCGATGTCGGTTGCCCCTGATGGCCGCCGCTATGTCATGGTTGACCAAATCGTTACCGCTACCATACACCTGCGCAACAACAACAGCCAAACCGAGACCATGCCTCAATTTGGGGTGGCCGCACTAGGGCCGGACAGTTGCGAGAAGGGTTGGCAAGCGCGAAACTTCGGCTTCCCCGCGGTTAGCTCGATTACCGAACCGCCTGATGGCGTCTATCTGTATCAGAAAAGCACCAGCTTTACGCAGCCGGGAGTCTACTTTGCCGAGCCAGGGGCAGGCGATGGCAAAGGTCACGGTGGTGGCGTGTCACCTTACCCGCGCGTCTGGTTCACGGTCACAACTGACCCTAACAATCTGCCGCCGCGCGATTGCCTGACCCCGCTGCCGACGACCGCGCCAATGTTGCCATCTTTAATCTTTAATCTCCGCCTTAGTCGCGCTCTTCACCGCGCTGTAGCCGCTGCTGGCCGCCAGCCCCACGATTGGGCCGATAATCAGGCCGGTCAGCCAGGGGGCGACGCCGGGCCAGGCCACGATTGCCTGCGCCGCCAGCATCCAGACTACCCCCAGCGCGATGCTAGCGAGTGGCGCGAAGCGGCTGGGCAGCCCCAGCGTCTTCAGCCCCTCGATTATCAGCGGGATGGCGAACAGCGCGGGTACGCCCGCGATAATCGGGTTGGGTATCTCATTCATGCTGCTTCCTCCATTCTTCGACCAGCGCCATTACCGGCCCCGGACAGCTTGTGCTGTTGTGCGGCATCTCGCGGTGGCCGTACACATCGCCGACTCCCACCGGGATGGCAGGCGTGTGCAGAGTCAGATGCTCCAGATAGGCGAGCAGCGCCGCCTGCTGCGCGGCAGTCGCTTGCCCGCCCAGCGGCACGTCCACCATGATCGCCAGGCCGGTGGTGTTGGCCGGTTCGTGGGCGTGCCAGGTCATCAGTTCGAGTGGCTGGGTTTCATAGATTACCCCGCTCGGCTCGATCACGCGGTGATACATGATGCCGAAGCCGAGATAGCCGTCGCCCCAATCCTTGCCCAGATGATAGTTCGCCAGCATGGTCAGCCGCGCTAGCTCGCCACCCTCGCAGCCCGCGTCGGCGGGATAGTGGATAACGATGTTGCGGATATAGCTTAGTGGCCGCCACGCCACCCCCGCGCGGCTGTAGTCGTGCGGCAGCGCGGCAGCCACGTTGACCATCCTGAAACCCAGGTCGGTTGTCGGTTGCATCGCTCCTCCCTTCCAACGATTGTAGATTGTAGATCGCAGATTGTAGAATGGTAGAGAAAGGTTGGCATTGCTGGCTTTCGATAAGCACAACGGTGAAGCGCCGCCAACCATAATCTACAATCTACAATCTACAATCCGCCATTCCTAGCCCCTCACCCCGTTCAGCCGCGCCAGGCTGTACTTCGCCTTGCTTGCCAGCCCGACGTAGAACTTGATGCGCACCCGCCAGGCGTCGCGGTCGGGCAGGTTGCCGACTTGCTCGGTGATGATGCCGCCGTTGGTCAGGCCCATCACGCCCGCATCGCCCAGCTTCATCGCGTAGATGCTGCTGCAATCGTTGCTGGTGCCTACCGTCTCGGTGTCAAGCTGGAAGTCGTCAATCGCAATCGGCACACCCGCGTAGTATTCAACCCGCTGGCCGAAGTTGTTGACATCGGTCTCGAACAGGTTGCCGCTGCCGCGCAGCAGCGACATCAGCTTGCGCCGACTGCGGCGACTGAACAGCATCAGGTCGGGCTTGCCTGGCTTGATCAGGTCAATCAGTTGGTCCATGTAGTCGAGGGTCAACTGGCCGCCGTTCACCCCGCCCGCGGTGATTACCTGGGCGGAGTCTACCAGCTTGGCAATGCCGTCGAAGCTGTTGGCGTCGGCGATGACGTCGCCGTTGATGAAGGTGTTCTCGAAGGCGTAGGCGACCGCCTTGGCCTTGTTCTGCACCGCGACGGCGCGCAGGTCGTTGACGTTGCTATAGGTGCGCTCCAGGAAGCTATCCACATCGGCGTTGCCGCCCAGGATGCGCAGGTGCGCCACCTTTTGCTGCACGGTCAGGGTACTTTCGTTCCAGTTGTCGTTGGGCGCGTAGAACTCCACCGTGGCCATGGTCAGCTCCTGGTTGTACAGGTAGCTGTTGCCCACCACATCCTGGAACGGCAGCAGTTGCAGGATGCGGCTCTCCTTCACGATGGTGTCAATCACCCCGCGGGTCATCATCGGCAGCGACAGCAGGTTGCTGTCAGCCAAAGTCATAGGCATGGTTAAGGTTCCTCCTTTGAGTTTGAGTAGAAAGTTGAAAGTTGAAAGTAGGGGCGGGTGCGTGTCATGCGCCTCGCGCCCTCTCCCAACCTCCCTCGAAGGGGGAGGGGTTTTGCATACCCCCCCTCCCACCGGGAGGGGCTGGGGGCGGGTGCGTGCCACCCTACCTGCTCCCCCACCCAGCCTCCCCCTTTGGGGAGGAGCATCTGATTAGAACTCGAACGGCAACTGCACGCCTTCGACCGCCTTGCGGATCAGGTCGTAGCCACTCAGCGGGGCGGGCGCGGTACTTGGCGCAGGATTGCCCGCCAGCGGTGGCAGCGCGGCTCGCTGCTCCGTCTCGGCCAGCTTCGACTTCAGGTCGGCGATTTCGGCATCTTTGGCCGCAACCGCTGCCTCAAGCTCACTGACGATCTCCCCCTCCGGATGGGGCGGGTCCGGGGCCGCCTGCTGCTCCGTCTCAATGCCCTGCGCCGCCTGATGCTCCGCCGCATTGCCCTGCACTATCTCTTCGCCAGGGGTGGTCGTTTCCTGCGCCACGATGGGTGCATCGGGTTGGGGATTGACGTTCAATTCGTCGGCTGTCGCGTTCGCTGGTGGCGTGGCCGGGTATCGGGTCTGTTCCTGAGACATAGTTAAGCTCCTTTCCATAGATAAGCCATAAGGCTTGTTCAGGCATGAGGTATGAGGTATGAGGCATGAATGGTGGATTGCACCTGCCCGGTGCGTAGGGGTGGGCTGCGTTCGCCCGCTTGCCAAACATCACCAACTCATTACTCCTCACTCCTCGCTCCTCACTCAGCCCTTCTTCAGTGGCCGCGCCTGGGCGATCTGCGGGTGCAGCGCGGCCACAATCTCCGCTACCCGCAGCGCGTAACTGGCCGCCGCATCCTTACTGCCCATATCGCGCCCCAGTCTGGCCGCCAGCGGCTGCGCCCAGAGTTGGCATAGCTCTGCTGCCTTCAACAGCACGAGTTGCTCGAAGCTCAGGTCAATCAGCGACGAGGGGCTAACGTCGAAGTCGTACCAGGCGAACCAGGCGATGATGGTCATCTGCTGGCCGACGATGCTGGGGTCGTTCAACCCCGTGCCAGTGCCGAGTGGCTGATTGAAGACGATGGTGTCGGGCCACTTCAGCCGCCAGGTCAACGCCGCGTTAATCAGCGCATCGCTAATCAGGCTGTTGGGGTCATCGTCCGCGGTATCCGGCTGCATCGTGCAGCGCTTGCCTGCGACCAGCACGCCCAGCGTCCGCCAGGGCGGCTGGAACTGGCTGTCAGGTAGGGGCAGGTGTACCAACTGCGAGGTCGCGCCCAGCACGATGGGGTAGCTCATCTCCTGCTCGTAGGGCCACATGCGGCTGAACCAGCCGATCGCCTCGTTCAGCTTCTGCTTGCGCGTCGCCGTGTCCCAGATGTTGCCGGTCAGGTCGCCCAGTTCCACCTG
>QHBQ01000254.1 GCA_003243865.1 Candidatus Chloroheliales bacterium
AAGGCAGATGAAAACTGGGCGCGGGTGCTGGCCAAGGCTAAATCAGAGGGGCGTAGCCCCGATAGACTGACAGCAGAGGAGCAACGCTCCATTGACCAAGGAGTAGTTGGTGGGGCAGGCGGCTACACAGATCCACAAGCAACCAGGCCATCCTATATGGAACCACCTCTTGATTACAAAGAGATCAAGGTGGAAGGCAGGTACGCAGACGTGATTTATGACGATGGTGCCGCACTTTTCCACGCCTTTCTGGTAAAGACAACTGATGGATGGAAGATTGCTGGAACGATACTTCTCAACAGCCACCTTTAACTTCCGCTCTGAGCCAGATTAAGTGCCACCCTGCTCTTCAGCAGGGCGGTGCATTTTGCGGCGCATAAGTACATGATGCGATGTATAGGTATAACCAGCATGGAAAACATCAAGGCGTCCCTTGCGGGACGCCCTGATGTTTATAATTCATCATTCCGAAGGTTGGTACCCCCTAGGTGACTCGAACACCTGCTTCAGCCTCCGGAGGGCTGCGCTCTATCCACTGAGCTAAGGGGGCGCAAATCTTGCTATTATTATACCGCAAGCGCCCAGATTTGGCAAGCGGCGGAATTTACAACTTTTGGCCTGCAATTGCTATTGCCGGATGAGACCGGGAGTCGGTATAATGCCTCAGCACCGCATACATTTGGCGGCTGTTTATCGGCTAAGGTGCATAGGAGTGTTCAGCTTATGAGCGAAATGGGCAGCGCACGGGTAAGGGTGCGGAACGAGGTCAGGTCGGGGCTGTGGCTGGCACTGGCTGGCCTCGGCCTCGGCATTGAGTTCATCTTCGCCTATCTCACGCTTAGGAATCCCTTGCCCGAACTGTATACCACTATCATCCACGATGGGCAGCAGACCACTCCGTTCTTCTACAGCGTATCTAGCAACATGGTGCTGCTTAGTCGCCCTGAGTTCGTCGTGGTGACGGTGGCCCTGGCGCTGCTGTTTGCCGCTGCGTTGGGGGTGGCGCTGCGGCGGGCGTATACGGTTGAGGGTGATGACTCCGCGCTCGCGGCAGTAATCCTGGGCAGCGCAGTGGTATTCAGCCTGACCCTACTTTGGATGTACCCGCTCTTCTCGCAGGATGTGTTCGACTATATCTTCCAGACCCGCGAGTGGGTGTTCCACCACAGCAATCCCTTCATTCATGTGCCGAACGACTTTGCTGCCGACCCCTTCCTCAAGTACATCGCCTGGGTGCAGATGCCCAGCACCTACGGCCCGCTCTGGATGATCATCACCGCGCCGTTGGCCCTGCTGGGCGGCAACTCGCTGCTGGCGAACCTGTTCTACTTCAAGGGCTTGGAGGTGGTCGCCTACCTCGCCACCACCCTGCTCATCTACAGCACGCTGGGCAAGGTGCAACCCCGCTGGCAGTTGGCTGGCACGCTGCTGTTTGCCTGGAACCCGCTGATCCTGATGGAGTTCGCGGGCAGCGGCCACAACGATATCCTGATGCTGTTCATGGTGGCGCTGGCCTGCTGGCTGCTGGTCAATCAGCGCTTCACCCTGGCCATGCTGGCGCTGACCGCAGGCGCACTGATCAAGGTGGTGGCCGGATTCGTGCTGCCGCTGTTCATTATCTATGCCCTAATCCAGCCACAGATGAAGGGCAAGCGCCTCAGCTTCCTATTGCGCACCGGCACGCTCTGCCTCGGCAGCGCATTGCTTATCTACGCGCCGCTGTGGGACGGGCCGGACAGCCTCGCCTTTCTCAAGCTAGGCGACAAGTTGGGCGGGCCAATCCCGACCGCGATTGTCTATATGCTCGATGCCGCGCACGTCAGTCGTGCTGATGCGATATCCTGGGTGAAGAATGTGGCCTGGGTAGCCTTCGCCCTGTTTTATGCGCGGCAGTGCTGGGCGCTGTGGTGCGGCAACCACGCCAGCGCAGCGGACTGGCGCGTAACCCGTTGGGCAGCACAGCGGGCGGAGAGCCTGCTGGCCCGCTTCGCGGTGGGACGACGACTTTTGCATCGCATTGAACTCGCCGAACTCAGTGCGGCGCAGCCCGAGAGCCAGTTCGCACAACTGGCCCGCGCTAACGGCATGGTGCTGCTCTTCTTCCTCGGCGCGGTCAGCCTCTATTACCAACCCTGGTATCTAAGCTGGTCGCTGTTCTGGCTGGTCTTCCTGGTTGCCCCCCGCTACAAGCTGCACTCCTGGCCGCTGCTTGCCCTCTCCTGCATCGTGGTCATCGCCAACGTCTTCGCTGGAATTACCGGGTGGGGAACGTAGCAATGAACTGGTTGGTGTAGGCTTTGGTCACGTCGGCGCTGGGGCTGATTGAGCCGGAGTCGGCGAGGAACTTCTTGGTTGCCGCCCAGACGTTGGGGTCAGCCTGGCCGAGCTGATTCCCAGCAGCAGGGATTTGGAACTTGATGGTCGCGTCGAGACTGACCTTCAGGAGCGCGGCGTTAGTCGGATCGGTGGCTTCCTTCACATATTTGCCGACCACCGCGAAGGCAGCATCGGAATCCTTGTTAACATCGGCGAGGCCACGCAGACTGGCACTGACGAAGGCTTGAACGGTAGCGGAGTCGCTATCGAGCATCTTCTGCGCGGTGACAATGCCGACTGAGGCGAGGTTGTACTGATCGGACGCCTGGATAACGTTGAGTTTGACCCCTTGCTGCTGCAAGGCAATCGGCTCGTTCATTGCATAGCCGAGCGCAGCATCAACCTGGCCGGTGGCGACGCTCTGCGCCTGGGTGTAGCCGATCTCCATTACGTTGACATCTTTTTCGGCGATATGGTTAGCGTAGAGTATCGCCTTGAGCGCAATGTAGGTACTGCCATATTTACCGGGGAGGCCAACCTTCTTGCCCACTAGATCGGCGGGTTTGGTGATATTCCGCCCCACCTTGCTGAACACGGCGATAGGATAGCGCTGGTACTGCGCCATCACATAGGCGACTGGCACACCCTTGTCGCGGGCGACCAGCACCTCATCACCGCTGGCAATGGCGAAGTCGTACTTGCCCTGCGCAGTGAGCGCCAGCGCATCGTTGACGGCAGCGTAATCGAAGTTTACATCCAGCCCGGCAGCCTTATAGTAACCCTTATCCACCGCCATATAATAGGCGGCGAACTGCACGTTGGGGATGTAGCCCATTACTATATGTATCTGGCGCAGCGATGCGGGTTTGCTCAACGGGTTGGTTGCGCTGGCGGGCGCGGGCGAGTTTGTTGCCGGGCCGCTGG
>QHBQ01000380.1 GCA_003243865.1 Candidatus Chloroheliales bacterium
CTGGCAAGGGCTTACGCAGGATGCCCCAGGGTTCATAGCTGCCCCGCGCCATTGACGACACCTCAGCGAACTCTTCCTCCGCATTCTTGGGTCGGTCGCCGCCGCGCAGGGTACGTACCACGCGGATAAGCTGGCCACGAAACTCAAGCCCACCCTCGACCAGAGCAGAGAAGACAAGCTGCGACAGAAAAGCGTTGCTGGCGATGAACACATGAGCGCCGGGCCGAAGCGCGTGAACCACCAACTGCGCCCATTCGACAAAGAAGCAACGCAAAGTCTCGCGCTGCTTTAGGCCAAGCGCGGTAAAGCGGGGCAGCGGAGCGCGGGTATAGCCATCGAATGAAGGTGGGATCCGCCAGATGCCACCGCTGCCGTTTGCCCGCTTCTCAATCTGGTCGGATTCATATTCCTTAACCCCGTAAGGCGGATCAGTTACAACCGCGTGAATGCTATTTTCAGGAACGCGCTTTAGCCAGTCAAAGCAGTCGGCATGGACAATGAGCGAGTCGCCGATGACCGCTGATGGGTAGTCAAAGGCCAAGCAACTCAAAATTTCAGCAGCTTGCATCGCAACCCTCCTTTAGCTAACCACCGGCTTCGCCCACAAATCGTACTCCTCGGCGCGGCTGATGCGCACATCGAGCATCTGGCCGACGGTCAGCGGCGTGTGCTTGCGCGGCTGGACGAAGATGTAGCCGTCCACCTCCGGCGCTTCGCGGTAGCTGCGGGCGACGTAGATCTTCTCGCCGATGCGGCTTCCGCGCTCATCCTCTAGCTCACCCTCGCCCTCGATTAGCACCCGCATCATCCTGCCGACCAGGGCCTGGTTGCGCTTCAGGCTGATGCGCTGCTGCGCGGCCATCGCTAGGTTGCGCCGCTTCTCTTTCACGCGGGGGTGGAGGTGGCCCTCCAGGTTGAAGCTCTCGCTCTTCTCCTCTGGCGAGTAGGTGAACACGCCCACATGGTCGAACCAGCCTTCGTTGATGAAGCCGAGCAATTCGTCGAACTCAGCGTTGGTCTCGCCAGGGAAGCCGACGATGAAGGTGGTGCGCAAAGTCAGGTCGGGCATCGCCTCGCGCATACTGGTCAGCACGCGACGGACGCGCTCCATGTTCGGTGGGCGGCGCATCCGGCGCAGCACTGCCTCGCTGCCATGCTGCAACGGCATATCCACATACTTGCAAACCTGGGGCAGTGCGGCCATCGTCTGGATCAAGCGCGGGGTCATCCGTGCGGGGTAGGCGTACATGATGCGAATCCACTCGATCTCCGGCACCTGCTGGACGGTCTCTTCGAGCAACCCGGCCAACCCGTCGCGGATGCCGAGATCGAGGCCGTAGTAGGTGCTATCCTGCGAGATGTAGATAATCTCCTTCACCCCCTGGGCGGCTAGCTCCTTGACCTCGGCGATAATCTGCGGCAGCGGCTTGCTGATGTGGCCACCGCGAATCTGGGGGATGATGCAGAAGCTACATTTTGCATCGCAACCCTCAGCGATCTTGACGAAGGCCGACCCGCCGCTGGCCTGGCGGGCGAAGCCGGTCAACTGCGGGTCGGCGTAACTGGCGGGGGCGGTGGGGCATTGCTCGGTCAGTGCGGCGTTAAGCTCGATTTGTGGCGGGGCGGGGAAGAGGGTCAGCGGCAGGCCGCGCTGCTGGCCCAGCGTGGCGGTCAGCTTGGCAATGTCCGGCCAGTTGCGGGCGGAGAGTTGCCCATCCAGCACGGTTACGCCGCTGCTGATGCGCTCAGGGTATAGTTCAACCATACAGCCGGAGGCGATCAGCAACTGGTCGTCGCGCTTGGTGGCGGCAAGCTGGTTGAGGGTATCAATCGCTTCCTGCCGCGCCGCTTCGAGGAAGCCGCAGGTGTTGACGATCAGGACGCTGGCCTCTGTTGTGCTGGCAGTCGGCTCGTAGCCCGCGCCGCGCAGCATCTGGCCCATCCCCTCGCTGTCTATCCTGTTCTTCTCGCAGCCGAGAGTGACGAGCGCAAACTTCGGTTTGGTGGTGGTTTCCAATTACACTTCCAATCTGCTTAAAAGGTTACAATCAGCGTTCGTGCTGGGCGTGATTCTCCCCTCACCCAACCCTCTCCCCGCTGGGGAGAGGGCTAAAGGTTAGCGGTAGTTGATGAATTGCAGCGCGACGGGGTAATCCTTGCCCTTGAGGAAGGTGATGACCGCCTGCAGATCGTCCTTGCTCTTGGCGATGACGCGGATGGCGTCGCCCTGGATTTGCGCCTGGACCTTGGGTTGGGCGTCGCGGATATCTTTGACCATCTTCTTGGCAAGGGTCTCCTCGATGCCCTTGACCAGGGTGACGGTCTGGCGCACGATGTTGCCAGCGGCCGGTTCGATCTTGCCCCAGTCGAAGATTTTGAGCGACAGGCCGCGCTTGATCGCCTTGCTCTGCAAGATGTCCTTAATCGCGTTTAGCTGGAACTCCGACTCGGCGGTGAGGGTGATCTTGTCGCCTTCCAGCTTGAGGTCGCTCTTGGTGTCCTTGAGGTCGTAGCGGGTATGGACTTCGCGGGCGGTCTGGTCTACTGCGTTGACCAGCTCCTGGTGGTCGAACTCGCTGACCACATCGAAAGAGTTAGTGCCTGCCATATTTCTCCTTGCTGCATAAGTATAAGTGGGGTGAGCAGGTTAGGGGAAGACCGTTTCGTTGCCCGTGCTATCCCATTGCTTCTTCACTGGCACGCCGAACTTGCCCATCAGCCCGCGATTCTGGCCGTTGACGATGGCGGTGACGCCGCCACCGTTACCAGTCCAAACGTAGACGGTACTATCGCCATTGAAGACGGGGCGGCTCCCTGCCGCCTTCGTGCCGCTAAATTGTTGTAGGCCGTCAACCGTAACCTGCATCCAGGCATCGGCAGTGACGATCAGTACCACCTGAACGCCCTGCCCTGGCTGAGCGGGGGCGATGGTGGGGCTGGGAGTGATGGGCGGCTGCGGGGGAGAGGTCGGACTGGGTGTCGAAGCGACACCACCGCCAACAACCGGCGTGCCAACGCCGACTCCAGAGTTAGGCGGCGCGGGCGTGCTAGTCGTCTTACTTGTACCAGTGACTGGCGCGGCGACAGTGGGGTTAGCGCTACCGCCACCAGGATTGGTCGGGGTGGGTAGAAACGGGATCGCTCCACCGACGGTAGTTGCCATTGCCAACATCGTGGTGGGCGTAGGCGGGACGGGGGTAGCAAGCGCGATGGCCTTGCTCGGCTCCTTCGCGCCGCCCACCATGTTCGCGCCGACGATAACTATGAATATGCCTAGCACCAGCACGATGAAGACGCCGAGGATGCCGGGCGGGTAGCGCAGCGTGGTGCGTACCTCACCAGCCACCGGCGCGAGGGTATGCACCGGCTGGGCCGGGCGTCGCCCACGACCGACATTGGCTTGCGCATCGAACAGATCGAGCGCGGTTTCCGGGTTAACGCCGAGGTAGGTAGCGTAGTTGCGGAGCAGGCCACGAGCATAGACCGGGGCGGGCAGGTCGGCCTGATTGTCGTCCTCGAAGGCGGCCAGTATCTTGCTGCGGATGCGGGTCTCGCGCTCCGCTTCGTCCAGTTTGACGCCCATCTCTTCGCGGGCTTGCTGGAGGGTCTCTCCCAGGGTGGCCATCGAAAGTTCGGTTTCCTTCCTAAGCTAACACATACGGTTTCCACCTTACGGTGCGTTACCATTATACTATATTGACGAAGGGGGGGCAACTGCGCTTCAGC
>QHBQ01000496.1 GCA_003243865.1 Candidatus Chloroheliales bacterium
GACTTGCGCGCCGCGCTGGAGATGCTGCCCGCCGAGCAGCGCACCGTGCTGGAGTTGCAGTTCACCGGCTGGAGCGGCGCCCAAATCGCTGCGGCGCTGGAGCGTAGCCCCGGTGCGGTCAGGATGCTGCGGCTGCGGGCGATCGAGCGGCTGCGCGAGATCGTGCTGCGTGATGCGGATACAGAGTTGGGAGTGAAGCGATGATTAGCGAACGTGACGAACAACAAGCAAGGCTGCTGGAGGAATATTGCCAGGCATTGATGACCGATCCGTCCAGCCCCCCCCCGGCTGGCCTGGAGGCGGAACTTGCCCGCGTCAGCCAGCAGCTACGCCAGCAGATGCGCGCGCCGTTGCCTTCTGCCCACTTTGCCGCTGCGCTGCAGGCCCAGCTTGAAGCAGAGAGCGCCGCGCCTGTCGCTACCAGCGAGGCTGAGGTGTTGTCTACCCCCAAACCTGCACCGCGCCCAGTGCGCATCGTTCGCTCAACGGTAAGCTGGCTGGCTGCCGCCGCCCTAATCGTGCTGGCAGTGGCCGGTGCGCTATACGTGGCGAGTGACCTGGCTAGCCACGCCGAGCGCCAATCCCTGCCCGTGCAGCCTGAAGCGCACACCGCCGCCGAGATTATCGCGCGAGCGAAGGCGATGTATCAGTCGGATGCGATCAAGAGCTTTGAACTGACGCAGGTTTTCACACCTACTGGTCAGGCTACGCCCTGGAAGTCACAACATATCTTCTATCAAACACCCAGCCGCACTCGCATCGAGAACAGCGACTCGACCATTGTGATTGATGACGGCACGAATGTCTGGAACTTCGCCCCTCCGCGTACTTCTAATTACGGTGGCGAAGTTACAGTTAATGGACACGATGCCACCTGGCAGGATAGGTCCAACGGAACGACACCCAACTACATTCAGCAACTCAACTACGATATATACAAGCTACCTGACTGCTATCAGCCAACCTTGGTTGGCAATGCTGTAGTCGCTGGTCGGCCTACCTATGTTCTAGATATGGATTCGCCAGTGGACACTCCCTGTGCAAGAATTACCCCCGTTTCCCTCTTTGGTAGGCATCTGCTATGGATTGATCACGATAGCTACTTCGTACTAAAGAGTATCCCGTATAAGAGTAACAAACCGAACGACGTGATCTCTGAAGTAACTAACGTGCATTACAACCTACCTCTAGCAACCAACCTTTTTAACTTCGTGATACCGAAAGGAGTCACTGTTGACGACTACCGGCCTATGAACACTGCAAGCGATGATCAATTCCGCGCTCAAGCTGCTGAGGAACTCGGGGTTATCAGCTTCACTACGTACCTACCCGGGTATTTGCCTGACAAATTGCAGGCAGACAACTTGCAATACAACGCCGAAGCTGGGATGTTGAGCATATACTATCGAAAACGACTCCAGAGTTATCCGTCACCTTCGTGGGATTACTCCATACCCGGAGAGTACGGTATAACCACTACCAAACTCGTCTCGCTGAGACTTACCATGTGGCAGGCAACGCCGGATCAGGTAGCCTCAGAAACCAAAAATCTGCACAAGGTAGTGATTAGCGGAGAGGATGTTTGGGTTGGTTGCTCGACGCTAGTCGGAACCAGTGATTGCATCGGTGGATGGCAGGAGGTTGCTGTCATCCGAGGCGATACGCTAATAGGATTTACTAGCTCTGGCATTTCAGTGGGCGACCTAACCAAAGTGGCAGCCTCATTGACCCCGCTACCATCCGCGCCCGCGAAGGGTCCGGCGTTCCCCACCATGCCGCCTGCCCCCACGCAGCCGCCGCTGCCAACCGCGCCAGACGGGACTATGCCGTAACCGCAGCCAACGCTCAGTCCCTAATCCGCTAGCATTGGCGCAGGGCAGTAACGGGGCTGCTCCCCAGCTCCCGGAACTTTACCCCTGACCGCTACAATTATTCAAGATGCGGCTAGTCGCTGCTACTGCGGCGGCGCGATGGTTACTGGCTGGTCAAGCTGGCTGAGGGTGAGGCTGAAGCTGTCCGACTTGTGGTTGGCGACGATGCGTAGCATTGCCCCACTGCGGTTGCTGGCCCAGACATCGTAGGTGGCGGCGCCGCCGGGTGCTTTGGCGTCGCTGGCGAACTGGCAGTGACCGCTCTCTTGACCGGCCACTATTTCGACCCCCAGGAACTTAATCTGGTTGGCCGGTGGCAGGTTACTGGCAATCTGACCCAGCTTCGAGTTGATGGTGAGCGGCAGCGCGTCGGCGGGCGATGGCGTAGCCCAGCCGCCTCCCACCTTGTGGTAAGCTTTGCTCTGGATGTGGATCCACTCGCCGGTAATCTCGCTGCGCTCGGCACGGCTATCGCTGGCGGTATAATGCCAGGCGCGCTTGGCGAGGTCGGCATCACCCTCCACGCTGAAGCTGCCGGAGCCGCTCGCTTGGCCTGGCGTGGCTGCCCCAAACCCGCTGGCCGAAACGGTCTGGGTCTCGGTGTAGACAAAATGGAAGCTCTTGGCCTGGGCGAGCTTGTCTACCACCTGGTAGCAGGCATCGGCGCTGGGCGTGACCACTACGGCACTGCTAGTCGCGCTGGCAGGCGTGGCGGTTGCGCCAGTCGTCGGCGTCGGCGCAGGCGAGTTGTTGTTGTCGCCGCCGCAAGCCGCCAGGGTGAAGATGAGCAAGAGCAAGGCTGGTTTTGAGTTTTGAGTTTTGAGTTTTGAGTTTAGCTTCATAATCTTCAATCTTC
>QHBQ01000218.1 GCA_003243865.1 Candidatus Chloroheliales bacterium
GGCCTTCTTGGCCTTCTGGCGCTCGCTGGTCGGTTCAATGGCTACCATGCTCTGCTCGGTCTCGAAGTTCTCGTTCATTCTCTTTACGCTCCTTTACACTTGTTCGCCTGACTTTTGGCGCTCGGTTTGTGGTTAACAATGCAGCCCCTGGGAAGGCTGCTGGAACAAATGTTCTAGGGTTATTATAACAAATCCTGCTAACTTTGTCAAGCAGAATCGGGGATTAAAGATAAAAGATTAAAGACCAAAGATGAAAGCCGTAGGCGTGTAGGGGCGGGCTGCACTAGCTCTGCCGACCACCGATCCTCTCCCTCCACAGCGGCAACGTTGGCGTAGGGGCGAATCGCATACGCCCTAATGAAGCGCCTTCATGCTCATCGTATATGACATTGGTGAATAGTTCAGGGGATTGGGGCGTAGCCCGCGCAGGCTTAGAGGCTGTTTAGAAACTCAGTTGACGGTGCTGGCAAGCAGGGCGTGCGCCAGACGCCCCTACGAATTTCTTGCAGCACCAAAGCGAATTGGTGTCAGTTATAATAGGAGTGACAAGGCCAAGTTTTAGGAACAGGACGAGCGAACCATGCTTGTTAAATCAAGCAAAATGCGCCTTGATTAGCGGAACAGCAACCAGCAAAGAGCATCAGCCTTTGCCTCATCTACAATCTGCAATCTGCAATCTACAATCTACAATCCTGCTACGGCGTCGGCGTTGGCTTCCTGCCAGTGGCATAAAAGGCAACCACTTTGGTCTTGTTCACGCCGGAAGTGGAGGAGCTGAGGAACAGTTCGATCAGCTTGTCGCGGTTGGTGGTGGTCAGGCCGAGCAGGCTGGAGCCGTCCGCAACGACCTGCCAGCCTTTGGCGGTTAGCTGATCCTTGTACCATAGACGGATGGTGGCGCTGTCATCGGGGCTGGAGAAGGTGAGCGCCCGCACCGAGTCGTACTGCCCGGCCTGGGGGAAGGATCTGCTGTCGAGGCTAGAGACAGCGCCAGTCACGTTAGGGTAGCTGGGAATGTCCCCAGCTTGAAGGGGAGAGGGCATAGGGGTGGGGGTAGCCGCGCCGCTGCAGCCCGCCAACAGCAGGATCAGCAACAGGGCGCAGAAGCAGCGGGGTGCAATGAGATGCGCCCTGCCGAAGGAAGTGGGCAAAATGTAGGGGCGTGACCTATCACAGCCAGCCACTGCCCTGGCGATGCTCCTCCTCATCTAACCGACCATCACTAGGCGGCCGCTGGGGTCGCGCTGCCAGCGGGTGCGGCGGAACTCGTCGCCCAACTTGCGGAGCAGGATGTAGTTACCGTAGGGTCCGTCGAACTGCACGTAGCCCTGGGCAGCAAGCTCGATGGTCGCCTTAGCCACTTCGGCGACGGTGTAGCCTGGCACCTCGATGTTCTCGCTGCCCGGCACGAACTCGCCCATGTTGCGCAGGCGCACGGCAAGCGCCCGCTTGGTCGCCTCAATCAGTTCGGGTTCTAGTTGCAACTCTGATACCCTCCTTAGAATCTTGTTCGCGGCAATATTATACCAAATTACCAAGCCTCATCCTACTTAACCGTAAACTCCCCGCCGTCGCTGCGACCCCAGGTTTCGGGCGAGTACATCAGGTAGGCGCGGGTGGGCAGGGCAAAGTAGCTGCCGGGAGTGGTGGCCCGCATCGCGTAGTCGAAGTTGTAGACACCCGCCGCGAGGTAGGTGGCAAAGTAGGTCACGCGGTCATCGTGCATCTCTACGCCGTCGTAGGGGCGGCAGATGGGGATAAGGTTGCCACTACCCTGATCGCCGCCCTTCGGACCGTAGCAAGTGCCGCCACCCGGATTGCCACCGGCCTCCTTAGCCGCCGTGCTAGTGGTGCCGAGTTCAGTGTTGACTGCCTCCATGCCCGCGGGCAGTGGATCTTCGATGGTGACGTAGTAGCTATCCTGCGGCACGATCACGGTGAGGCGGACGTGAACCAGGTCGCCAGCGTTGGCCGAGGAGATGGGTGCGGGCGGGTTCTTGGCGTCGTTGGGGCTGGCGGGCGGCAGGTAGGTGCGGGTCACGCCTAGGCCATTGTTGTATGCGGCAATGCCCTGGGCGGGGACGAAGTAGCGCAGGCTGAGGTTGTAGTAGAGTGGCCCTTTGCCATTATCGCGGCTGATCTCCAGGGTGTTCGTCTGGTTGATCAGCATATCCTTTATCTGCACTGCCAGCTTCTTCGTGTCGGTGAGGTTGCTCTGGTCGAACTTGCCGTTGCCAAGCGCGTTGCCGTTGAACTTGACGCTGTAGCTGAAGCCGGCGAGCAACTCCTTCTGCGCCGCTACATACTGCGCCAGCATTATGATCACCTGGCTGGTCTCCTGGGTGCTAGCCCAGTGCGCGTCTTCGCTGCGGCGTTGCATCAGCCAGTGGATCGCCTGCGTTGCCAACTGATCGTTGGGGTTGACCGCCAGGACGGCCTGGGCCGCCAAGGCCGTGCTGCGGGCATCGCTGTCCATGTTGATATAGTAGTAACGGTAGCTGCGGTCTTCCTCCCAGTGGGCGGTGTTCGAGCCTTGCAGCTTGACGGCGGCGACCAGCGGCTGGAGCGCCTTGCTGGCGGCATCCTTCTGCCCGCTGTGAACCAGGCCGAGTACCAGGTGGGCGCGGCCGAAGATGGTGAGCTTGTCCTGAGCGTTCTCCGCAAGCTGGTTGAGTTGCCCGCTGGTGCTACCTTCACCCGCTATCGCCAGCACATCGAGGATGTAGGCACGGGTGCTGGGGTCGTTGATGTTGGTGAAGTCGCCGCTGTCCTTGCCGTTGTTGGCGGCCAGCTTATCCTTGAGGTACTGCATCGCGCGAGCCAATCGCGCCATCGTCAACTGAGAAGCCGTCCGCCCTGGCCTTGAGCAATCCTTCGAGGGCGTAGGCAGTGATGTAGGGGTAGTCGGGGCTGAACGAACCTTCCTCCCAGTAGCCCCAGCCGCCATCCTTGTGCTGCAAGGCGTAGAGCCGCTGGATACTGCTACTGAGCAGGTTGGGCAACTGGTCGGAGTAGGGCGACTTCTGCCCCGCCGCCTTGAAGGTGTCTTCGACGTAGAGCAGCGGCAGGAAGCGGCTAACTGTCTGTTCGGTGTCAGAGTAGAGGTAGTCAATGTTGTATTTGACTCCATCGAGGGCGCTGCCCGCCAGGCTGGCGCTGAGGCTAATGTTCATCGCGCCGATATTGGTATCCACCCCGTAGGGAATCAGCACTGTCTGGCTAAGGCTGCCAGTTACCTCGCCCGACGCGGCGGTGACTTCGGGGGTGGTGAACGGGTTAATCGGAATGTCAATGCCGACCGCATCGCTTGGCCCATTGTGCGCGCTGCGGGCGGCGATGGTAAAGCCCGCCCGCGTGCCAGTGCCTGCCTGCACGTTCCACTGCAGCTTCTGCTCGCCGCCCGCCTTGATGGTGACGTGCTGGGTGGCGGTCTGCTGCGTGCCATCGGTCGAGGTGGTCACGCCGCTGGCGTCCACGAAGTGGGTGCCGGTCACGGTGAGGCTGACATCAACCTGCTGGTCGCTGTTGGTGTAGTTGTGGACAATCGCGCCGGGGCTGGCGGTGTCGCCCTGGAGCAGGAAGCGGGGCAGCACCGGGCGCACCAGCAGCGGCTTGCTGACCAGCACATCGGCAACATTCTCACCTACCCTTGTGTCGGAGGTTATTGCTTTAGTGGTGACGCGCCAGGTGGTGAGGTTGTCGGGCAGCGGCACGGCGATGGTGGCGGTGCCATCCGCGCCAGTGGTGACACTACCCTTCCAGAAAGCGGTGTCTTGTAGGTTGGTGCGGATTGCCAGCGCCCCGCCCGCGCCAGCCCCACCCCCACCTTTCGCCCCGCCGCCACCGGCAGCCGCGCCAGTTGAAGGTGCAGCGTAGCGGTCGTAAGCCTTGTTCTGGGCGCGAAGGATGGCGAGCGAACTGGCAGTGCGCACGCCGAGGGCGCGGTTACCATAGAAGTTATCCACCAGCTTGCCGCTGTTGTCGGCGGCGAGCGCAAAGATGGCTTTGTCCACCACCGCCAGCGAAAGGTCAGTCTGCACCGGCTGCCCCGCGCTGTCGGTCGCCTTGACCGTGAAGTTGGCGGTGTCGCGCGGGCCATACTGCGGCTTGTCGGGGGTGACGCTGACGTTCAGTTGCTTGATCTTGGG
>QHBQ01000437.1 GCA_003243865.1 Candidatus Chloroheliales bacterium
GCGGCGGCCCACCTGTAACATTTATAGCGCAGATGGTGTAATTCATGCGGTTGCCAATTGTCAGCTACTCGGAGTCCACTGAGGAGGACAACGGAAAATGCCTGAAGGTCGGTTTCCCCTTCACGTCAGGGTCATTGCTGTAGTTGTCTTGCTTCTGGTAGTTGCGGTGGCGGTTGCCACAGGTTGGGGTCAAGCTGCCCATAATTCAGCTGCTAGCGATCCACTGGCCGCCACTGGGGTACAGGCTAGTAGCACCTCACTAACCATCAGAGGGCTACAAGCGGATAACACCCCATTGCCTTTTACCGACACAGGCATCATAGATGGCACCCCAACCCCTACCCCTACCAGGGTGGCAGCGACGCAGATTACCCTCAGCAATGTCAATAAGTTGAAGCAACTCTACCAGGTCAAGCTGCCAGAGATTGCCGACGGTGTACCCGCCTATCTAGCAGGTGTGCATACCAGCGGCGGCGTCAAAAACATCCTCTTCGTCAACACCAAGGCGGGCCGACTAGTTGCGCTCGATGACAAGGACGGCAGCCAGATTTGGGCGCAGCAGGCTGCCCCTAGCCCGCAGTACACCACCTCCTCACCAGTGGTTGACCCCAACCATCAGTACGTTTACAGCTATGGGCTGGATGGCAAGGTTCATAAGTATGGGGTTAGCGATGGCCGCGAAGTGACCGATAGCAACTGGCCGGAGGTAGTCACCATTCATCCCGATATTGAAAAAATCTCCTCGCCGCTAACAATTGCCACGGCGAAGAACGGGGTTAGCTACCTCTATGCGGCCTCCGCTGGCTTTGACGATCTGGGTCCTTATCACGGACACCTTACCAGCATCAATCTGGCGGACGGTTCACAGAATATCTTCAATAGCAGCTGCAGCTTGCAGACTGTCTATGTCACCGATATAACGGATAGCTGCCCCTACATCCAGAGCGCAATCTGGGGACGCGCTGGCGTTGTCTACGACCCCGATGCCGACCGCATCTACTTTGCTACTGGCAACGGCGATTTCACCGTACCGGATGGCGGTCACAGTTGGGGCGACAGCATTATCGCGCTCAACCCCGACGGCTCGGCGCCCAACGGCCTTCCGCTCGACAGCTACACGCCGGTCAACTTCCAGGAACTGGCGGACAATGATAACGATATTGGCAGCACCAGCCCGACGCTGCTGCCCGCCATTCAGGGTAGCAAGTATCCGCACCTGGCGGTGCAGGCAGGCAAGGACGCGACACTGCGGCTTATCAACCTCGATGATATGAGCGGCAATGGCGGGCCGGGCAATCTGGGAGGCGAACTCCAAATTGCGCCAGTCAACCTGGGGGGCGGGATTCTGCAAGCTCCTGCCACCTGGGTCAACCCCGCCGATGGCAGCGCCTGGCTGTTCGTGGTCAACTTTGGCACTATCTCCGGCTGGCAGGTAGCCGTCAGCGCCACCGTTCCCAGCCTGATCATGCGCTGGCAGGTCGGCCCTGGCGGCACCTCTCCCGTAGTTAACAACGGCATTCTATATTATGCTAGCGGCTATAGGCTCTACGCCCTCGACCCCACCACCGGCCACCAGCTTTGGAGTGACGCACATATCGGCGACATCCACTGGGAGAGTGTGCTGGTGGTGCAGAACAGGCTGTATATCACCGACGAGGATGGTCATCTAAGCGCGTATACTCCAAGCAACGGCCCAACCGTTGCTCCTGCCCCCACCGCAGTATCCGACCCTAACGATACACCCAACAGCCACTACTTTGCCGAAACCGGTCATTTCGTGAAAGGCCGCTTCCTGACTTACTGGCAGGAAAATGGCGACCTACCAGTGTTCGGATTTCCAATATCTGATGCAATGGAGGAAGTCTCAGACGTAGATGGCAAGACTTATATCGTGCAGTACTTCCAGCGAGCCGAGTTCGAGTACCACCCGGAGAACGCTGGCACGCCTAATATGGTTTTGCTCACGCTGCTTGGCAGCATCAACTATCAGCAGCAGTATGCTGATACCCCACCTGCTCAAGAGCCTAGCATTACCGACCCGCTCACCTTCACCCAGACTGGAAAGACGATCGGAGGCCAGTTTCGCAGCTACTGGGAAGCACATGGCGGTCTGGCGACGTTTGGATATCCGATTACCGATCAGTTGCAGGAGGTCTCCGCGGCGGATGGCAAGACTTATACGGTGCAATACTTCGAGCGAACGGAGTTTGAATACCACCCGGAGAACACCGCGCCATTCGATGTGCAACCCACTCAGCTAGGTGTAATACGCTACCAGCAGAAATACCCAGGTAAATAACTGCCCGACATTCCGGATTATTAATTATTCAGCGGGTGAAACTGCGCTTCGATCTCGCGGCATAGCTGGGCAACAGCGGGGTAGGCGATCACGTAGTAGTCGTTGTCTTCTGCGCCCATGCGCACCTCAGTGCGGGTCAGGCCAGCAGTGCGCAGGCGGGCCATGTGATGGGAGATGGTGGCCGGGGTGAGCGATAGCTCGCGGGCCAATTCACGACCATAGCGGGGTCGCTCGGCCAACAGGGTGAGAATGCGCAGGCGGGTCTCGTCAGCAAGCGCCTTCAGCGCGATAATCGTGCTGGCGCTCATCACCCGATTGCTGGCGGTCAGGCTGTTCATGTCGAAATCGCGGGGGCGTACCCCATAGATGAGCATCACCTCACCATCCTGCTCGTAGCTATGCACGAATGGGGTGATAAAGAACGAGGGCATCAGGGTAATGCGCTGCACCCCCTCGGCGTCGTCGGAGATGGTGAGGCCGCCGGTCATCTCGGCAATCAGTTCCTTGCGCGGCATGGTGCGGGCCAGCTTCTGCCCGCGCTCCAAGCCCTCTTCAAGAAAGACGCGGATGCGTGCCTCCACCGCTGCGTAGTAGCTCTGGTTGAACTCCTCAAGCAGGCCGACAAACTTGTGTTTCAACTCCTCCGGCTGATCCAGCGCCTGTAGTACGCGCAGTCGCCATGCCTTGTCATGGGCGGCTAGTTGCCGATCCATGTGCGCCTGCTCCTCGCTGGTCAGCTTCGCGCCGCCTAGCCGCTTCTCGAATATACTGGTCAGCAGCCGGTCTTCGTGGCGGCGGCGGTGGCGGGGGATAGTGCGCAGCACCAGTTCTGGGGCAGGCATCGCCAGCAACTTCTCGATCAGCGTATCGCCATCGCCCTCATCGGCGATCTGCGCGGCGAGATCAACCAGATCCCAGCCTAGATAGTCGGCCCCCGCGAAGATGTCGCGCAGGTCGTTGCGGGCGGCCAGCGACATCCGCCGCCGCACCTGCCGCGCCCAACCCTCCTCCACTCCATAGTTGCCCGGATGGGTGATCACATCCAGGCCAATCGCCAGTTCGTATGATGGGGCGAAGCGAAAACCCAACTCTACCTCTTGCGCTGCCATGTTGCCTCTATTCGATCTAAGGTTCAACCCAATGATTAGACCAGTGTCTAATCGGGATTATAGCATCGCTTTTGCTAGCTGTCAATCACCCTGGTTGTTACAAGTTTGACAGAAATGGCGCTATCCATTATCATATACCATATCGGCGGCCTATGTAGGCCGTTATGCATATCTTTGCGCTTGTTTATATTCTATTGAGAAGGAGCAACGCCCCCAATGCACCTATCAGTGGTTATCCCCTGCTATAACGAAAAAGACACCATTGAGCAGATCATCAAGCGAGTCAAGGATGCGCCCTTCGACAAGGAGATCATCATCGTTGATGACTACTCTACCGATGGCACTCGCGATATCCTCAAGAACCTGGCCGCCGATGATACGCCGGTGCGGGTCTTCTTCCACGCCCGCAATCGCGGCAAGGGCGCGGCGCTGCGCACCGGCTTCAAGTATTGCGCTGGCGACATCGTCATCGTCCAGGATGCCGACCTGGAATACGACCCCGCCGATTACCCCCAG
>QHBQ01000355.1 GCA_003243865.1 Candidatus Chloroheliales bacterium
GGCTGGCTGCGGATGCCCGCCGAGGTCGGTTCGCCCAACTTTGGCCGCATCATCCCCTGTGCCTGCAAGACGCGCGAGACCGAGTCGCGTCGCCAACGCAGCCTGCTGAATATGTCCAACCTGGACGCCTTTGCCGCACTCAACTTCAGCAACTTCGACGCCAACATCCCCGGCGTGCGCGAGGCGTTCAGCGTCTCCCGCGAGTTCGCCCGTCACCCCGAAGGCTGGTTGCTGCTGATGGGCGGGTTCGGCTGCGGCAAGACCCATCTCGCCGCAGCGATTGCCAATGAGGCGTTGGAGCGCGGCATCAGCACCTACTTCGCGGTTGTCCCCGACTTGCTCGACCAACTCCGCGCTGCCTACGCCCCCAGCACTGAACTGAGCTTCGATGAGCGCTTCGAGCAGATTCGCGGCGCCGCCCTACTGGTGCTGGACGACCTCGGCACTGAGAATACCACCCAGTGGGCGCGGGAGAAGCTCTACCAAATCTTCAACCACCGCTATAACTACCGGATGCCCACCGTTGTCACCAGCAACGTAGAACTCGACCTGATTGAGCCGCGCATCCGCTCACGCCTCTGCGACGCCAGCCTCTGCCGCCAAATCTTCATCCAGGCCGAGGACTACCGCCAGCGGCCCAATCAATATCGCTATAAGTAGCTGCTACTACGCTATAGCACGTTACGCACGATGCGGCGCACCAGTTCGGTAGTCGCGCCGTAGACAAAGTGCGAGGTCAGCGCGTAGGTGTGGATGGAGAGCGGATACTCCCAGGACGGTTTGGATAGGCCGAGTAGTGGCACGCCAATCTCGTCCATAAACAGCCAGACGAAGGCGCCGTAGGGCAGGCCGCCACCGACGGTGACTTCTGGCTGGAACTCGGCCAATCCACCGTAGACGCTGGCGAGGCTCGCGCCCAGCGCATAGTGTAGCATCGGGCCAGCCTTCTTCCGTTCCTCTTTGGTTAGCCTGGTGTGGAAGACTTTCTCGGCAACAAGCTCCGCGCCCTTCATCGTGGAGTCCTCATCGTCGTTACCACTCTGTTGGCTGCTGCCTTGCTGTTTGCCGCCCGACTTCCCACCCGCGCCTTGCTTGCCCATCCCCGACAAGTTGATCCAGGCGTATTGGAACAATTCCATTGTCCATGAGGCGGCCAGCCCACCGAGCAAGCCTGCGACAACCCCCTTCCACGCTTCGCCACCGTTTGTGCTGTGCTGTGTCATTATCTCCCCCCTTATCGTTGCCCCAAGCGCTGGGTTATGCGGTAAATTGGGCCAGAGCGAACAACAGTTCGCCCCTACAGAACACTGCGTCACCTGGGCTATTTGGTATTACCTTTCAGCTAAGGCCAGCCCGCTAATCGTTGCCCTTATGCGGTAGGACACCTTCGACCATATCGGCCACCGAGCGCTTATTGCTGCTTGCAAGAGCCGTGCCGTAACCGTAAGTGGCACATTTGTATGCACTGATAACTCCACAAAAAGATGCAAAACCGCTGGTGCGTTTCCTGCCGTACAGATGTATAGGTAATGCCAATTAGTCATGGTGCCGCTGTATTTCTGTAGGGGCGAACCGTTGTTCGCCCTGGCCCAATTTATAGCATCACCATGCATACTTGGTATAAAATGGGACACAGCGAGGTTCTCGATTGATGCACAGCTCTACGAATGACGCGCCCCTGGATAAACTCCAGCGCGATACCTTCCAGTATTTCGTGCATGAAGCCAACCCGGCTAACGGGCTGGTCGCGGACAGCACCAAACAAGAGACCGCCGCTAGTATCGCGGCGGTCGGCCTCGGCCTGACCGCGTATCCGGTCGCGGTCAAGCGCGGCTTTGTCTCCCGTAACGAGGCCATCGCCCGTGTGCTATCCACCCTGCGCTTCTTCTGGAACGCGCCGCAAGGCATGGAAGATGATGCGATCGGCTACCACGGTTTCTACTATCATTTCCTCGATCTGCAGAGCGGGCGGCGGGCCTGGAAGTCGGAGATCTCAACTATCGACTCGGCCTATCTGTTGGCGGGCGCGCTGACAACCGCGGCCTACTTTAACCGCGACAGCCCTGAAGAGCGCGAGATCCGCGCACTAGCTGAAGGTCTCTACCGCCGTGCCGACTGGCAGTGGGCGCAGAGCGGCGGCCTGCTGGTGAGCCATGGTTGGACTCCGGAGCGCGGCTTCATCCGCTATAACTGGGGAGGTTACAGTGAAGCGCTCATTCTCTACGTGCTGGGCCTTGCCTCGCCCACCGCCCCGCTGCCAGCGCAGAGCTATAGCGCCTGGACCAAGACATATAAGTGGAAGCGTCTCTACGGCTACGAGCTGCTCTACGCCGGGCCGCTTTTTATCCATCAGCTCTCGCATATCTGGATTGACTTTCGCGGCATCCAGGACGTGCCAATGCGCGAACATAACAGCGACTACTTCGAGAACAGCTGGCGCGCCACCTACGTGCAGCAGCAATATGCGATGCGCAACCCGCGTGGCTTTCGCGGCTATGGTGAATGGGTCTGGGGCATTACCGCCAGCGACGGCCCCGGGCCTGCCACCCGCCGGGTGGACGGGCGGGCGCGGAAGTTTCGTGCCTACCTGGCCCGTGGCATCCCCAACGGCCCCGACGACGGCACAGTCGCACCCTGGGCGGTAGTCGCCTCGCTGCCGTTCGCGCCGGAAATTGTGCTGCCGACCATCGCCTACCTGAACGAGCATTACCCCAGCATGAGCAGCAAGTACGGCTTTAAGTGCAGCTTCAACCCCACCTTTCCCGCTGACCACACCGGCGGCTGGACCTCCGCGGGCTACTATGGCCTTGATCAGGGGCCGATTGTGATGATGATCGAGAACTATCGTTCGGGCTGGCTCTGGGATTTGCTGCGCCGCTGCTCGTGGCTAATCACCGGTCTGCGCCGCGCGGGGTTCAGCGGCGGCTGGCTGGATACTACCTAAATACATTAGGAGAGAGCAGGGTTAAGCGGTCGGCTTGGGGTTGACTTCAACCACTGGGCCGCCGGGGGTGGAGTCATTCACCTGAACGCCACTGCCCATCGTCTCTACCAGTTTGAATCGTTGCTGCTTCGCTAGATAACGCAGCATGGTGGTGACGTATTCGGCGTGGCTCCAGGTTAGCGGCGAGACCGATAGTGGCGCGCCAGTGTAGGGGTTGATCTGCTCGGCCAGCACCCCGCTGGGCAGGCTATGCTTGCAGACCCAATCCATGATGTCGAGGGCAGGCTTCAGTTCGTCTATACTCTGGGCGATGGCGATGTAGTAGTCGGCCAGCCACAGGGTGCAGATGTACCAGGGGTTGCCGGTTACGTCGTGGCTGACCCGCTGATAGTAGTCATCCTCGTAGCGGGCGAGGCCTCCGACTGCGGTTGGGATAGTCAACTTGTCGCGCATCACCTTCATCGTGCTGGTGGTCAGGTCGTCGTTGGCGTCGAACATCCCGAACTTGAACAGCCCGCAGATGCTGCTGTCCATGGTGTAATCCTTGGTCACATTGCCATGCTCGTCCACGTTGACCATGCGCACGAAGGTGCCGCGCTCCTGGTCGTACATATGCTCGACGCAGGCCGCCTTGATCTCGTTGGCGGCATTGCGCATACTGGTCGCCAGTTCCACATCGCCGAAGATGTAACAGAAATTGGCGGCAGCGTTCAGCCCCGCCCACACCGCGCCGACGGTGAAGGCCATGATGCCGCGGCGCTCTTCCCATAGGTCGTATGAGGCCTGGGGCAGAAGGGTATGCGGTTCGCGGTAATCCACCATGAACTGACCTGCGGTCTTGACTACGCGGCGGTAGAACTGGGCGATGAACTCAAGGTCGTGATACTTCTCGTAGTGATGCCACATCGCATAGAGAATAAGGGCGGTTTCATCCTCCTGGATCGGCAGTTGGGGACGGCCCATGCTGTCGGCCCAGGGGTGCCAGCTTGAGCCGAGCGCGCCGTCGGCGTCGTATTTGTGCAGCAAATAGCCGCGCGGGTTGATGATGTTGTGGATGAGGGTGAAGAGCGCGCGGGCCGGGTCCTGGAAGCCCGCCTCGTCAAAGGCGTAGATGACCAGGGCAGCGTCGCGCGGCCACATATAAGCGTAGCTGTCGCGGGCGAAGGCAAGAATGTCGTAATCGGTGCTGGCGATAACGGCGCCGTGGCGGTCGATTTGGGTGCGCATGATCAGCAGGCTGCGCTTGTAGAGGTCGCAGAGGTTGCTCGGCACGTCGCCCCAGGAGACCGGGATCTTGTTTGCCCACAGCCGCCAGTAGTTGGCAGTGCGGTCAATGAAGGTCTGCGGCCCGCGCTCCCTCACTATTATGTCATCGCCCAGCACCTCCTTGTGGGTTCGACCGGCGATCAGCCAGTGGTAGATGACCTCGCAGCCTTGCGGCGGCAAATCCTCGATGTATAGCGCGAGCGTGCAGTCCACCGACCCCTGGGCAATGGGGGCGCGTTGCAGGTGGCCATCCTCGGCATCGCGCCAGGTGCCTTGCGCTCCACCCACCTCCTTCACCCCGCAGGCCCAGCTATCCACCCCGTACTTCTCACCGACCAGCCCATTCATCAGGAAGTAGCGGTGTCCCTTGTAGGCAACCAGGAAGTTGCCAGGGTTGATATTGTCCTGATGAGGGTCGTAATAGACGGTATCGCCCACTGCCTCGCCATAGATGTGCCAGTCGTAGTGGAGGAACAGGCGCACCTCTTTGGACTGATTGCCGATGTTGGTGATCTCGAAGCGGCGCAGGAAAACGTCACGATCGAAGTCAACCGTATCGTTGCATACGATGCTCAAGCCGAGCCGCTGGTTGGTCAGTACCACCTCAGTTACCATTGTCTCCGACTGATAGTGCAGATCGCGCTGCCAGGAGGGGTCATCAAACCAGGCGAACTCCGACTGCCCGCCCTCGCCGTCCTCCACCCACACCCCGGTATGGCAGATGTCACCTTCGGTCTGGTTCTCATTGCCGATGTGCGGCCAGAAGATGTCGCGCAGGTTATAGTTGATGTCGAAGTTGATCTGCATCGAGCCATTGCCGAGCGGCAGGTCGCGTGGCATGGGGATTCCTCCTTGTTTGAACTACTTTCTTTGATCGTATACGCAGTTGCGCGCTGTCGGGATTTAACACCTTGTAGGACTCATGCAGTTCAGCAGGGCAGCCGCAGTTCGCCCCTACGAAAATGTGCCTGGCGCGGGCGCAACTGCGTAAGTCCAGCGCAAAGATGATCACGCTGACGTTATCAATCGCGCCGCGCCGCTTGGTCTCCTCGACGAGGGCGCGGGCGGCCTTCTGGGCATCGTAGCGCAACACGATGTTGGCAATATCGCTAGCCTTGAGGTGGGCTTGGAGACCATCGGAGCAGAGCAGCAGCCGGTCACCCGACTGCAAGGGGTAGGAGCAGGTATCAACCTCGGAGTTTGCGTCGGTGCCAAGCGAGCGGTATAGAACGCTGCGGTGCGGAGAGTTGGCGGCCTCGGCCGGGGTTAGCTGGCCTAGTTCTACCAGGCGGGCGACTACGCTGTGGTCGGTGGTAAGCTGCACGATAGTGCGGTTGTCCCCCCCCTTCATCGCGACGCCGAGGCGGTTGAGCAGGTAGGCGCGGCTGTCGCCGATGTGGGCGAGCCAGACCCGCTCCATGTTGGGCGCGAGCAGGGCGAAGGTGGCGGTCGTTCCCATCCCGTGTTGGCCGCTGCGCTTGCGGGCCTGCTCATAGATGCTCTTGTTCGCCAACTCCAGCCCGCGCTTGAGCAGTGGTTCGACCGCATTGGCGCCGGCTACCGTGGCGAGGTTTTCGATCACGTAGAGCGGCGCGTCAGTGACCGCGATGCCACTGGCGACCTCACCGGCTTGTGCTCCGCCCATCCCGTCGGCGACGATGCCTAGCCAGCCCTGGCCGCCACCCAGGGTTTTGGGCAAATCAAGCTCATGGGCGAAGATCGAATCCTCATTGTTCTTGCGCACCACGCCGACATCGCTGAGTTGCCCCACTGTCACCTTGACCGAGGCCAGTCGCGCGGTCTGCGCGGCAGCAGGCAGGGTATGGCCGCAGGCGGTGCAGAAGTGGGCTGCCGCGCGGTTGCGGGCGCCGCACGCGCCGCATAGCACCTCTGGCTGGTTCGGCAGCCGTTCCAGGCGGCGGGTGGTAGCCCCCAGGCCGGTGCGCGGCAGCCCTTGCAGCCGCGTGGTTATCTCCGCGCCCCACGACTCGTTGCGTTCCAGTTCAGCCTGCAAGCGGGTGCGGGTATCACGGTCGAGATTGGGCTTGTCCTTCAGTTCGGCGCGAATGTCATCGCTCATTCGCCGCAAGAAGGTGAGGCACTCCTCCAACTCCTCGCGGGTGAACGTGTGAGCCGCAGGCATTGGCTGGGTAGCTGCTGCTTGCCCCTCGCTACTAATCACTCTCCCGCCCGCCGTGCCGCTATCGCGCCCGGTGCGCGGTTCGCCGCGCCTCTGCTCTTCACCTGCCACTGGCCCGCCTCCTTTGCTCCATGCTTGCTGGCTTCCAGTATACATCAACCGACGCCCACGGTCAACGCAAAATAATGATGGCTGGCAGTTATCAGCCTGCCAGCCGTTTTTGATCGGGTTGCGGTTAGTAGAGTGGAGCGAAGCGTCATTCGCCGCACTTTCAGGCCTTCGCCTTTGCCCCACGGCGCTCTTTTACCGCCGCCTCGAATGCCGCCAAGCGTTTCTCGTCGCTTGACTGAACGTACTCAACGATGTACCTGAATGTCGAGTCGCCGAACTCCTGGGATAGGCTGTCGAGGACGCTCTTGACGATGGCGTTGGCGAACTCGTCCTTCGGCATGGCGGGCGAATAGACGTAGCTAAGGCCCACCCGTGTCCGCTTCAGGATGTTCTTGGCTTGCAGGCGGCTCATCGTGGTCATCACCGTGGTGTAAGCGATGTCACGTCGGCTCTGCAAGACCCGATGCACGTCGCTGACGGTTGCCTGGCCCATTTGCCAGACCACCTGCATGATCTCCGCCTCTAGCGGCCCCAGCACCTTGGTGATGCCCTCCTTCGTAGGGTTGAACTTGAACTTCATGTTGTCGGCCATGGTTTTCTCCTTTATCCTGCTTGCTTCCGCGCCTACTCGCCTCGCGCACATTGCTCAAGTGATGTAGACGCTCAATGCTGCCCCCCGCTGCAAGGGTTTATACTACACAGATTAGCGGTTGCAGTTGTTATACTACGCCTATATAGGTAGGAAAAGCAAGGCCGAGCATGGGGTTGGAGATTACCGTTGGATTACAATGTGAAGAAGTAGTGAGCGGCGGAGAGACGGCTAGGGATTTTGGTAAGGTTTTGGTAAGGTCGCAGGCATAGCAATGGGGCGTACCATAGTGCGCCCCGCATTTGTCAAACCCAAGATCTATAGGAGTTACGCAGTTGTGACCTGCCAGGCACATCTCCGTAGGGGCGAACTGCTGTTCGCCATGCTGAACTTCTAGAATTCGGTTACGCCGCTGAAGTGGAAGCCCCGAATCAGCATTGCCGGGGTCATCGTGCCGCCGAAGAAGCCCTTCTGCAGTTTGGTGGTGCGGCTGATCAACTCGGCGTTGGCCAGAGCGGCAAGAATGTCCTGGGTGAAGCGGAAGTTGCGCAACGGCCTGGTAATCTCGCCGTTCTCGATCATGAAGGTGCCATCGCGGGTCATGCCGGTGATGGTGGGCGGCAGCGGGCGAGAGACGTTGACGTAGTGGAAGCGCGTGACCCACACCCCGCGCTGCACCCGCTTGAGCATCTCTTCCTTGCTGCTATCGCCGGGGGCGACGAACAGGTTGATGGCAATCGGCCCGTAGGTGTTGGGCGCGGGCAGGGCGTGGCCGGTGTTCTTCTCCGGCTTGCCCTCGCGGTTGGCGGTGTAGCTGTCGTAAGGGACGTTGCGGGCGATGCCGTTCTCGATGATGGCTAGCTCCTTGCGCGGGTAGCCCTCGAAGTCGAAGGGGAAAGGGAAACCGGCAGGGTCGAGCGCGTTGTCGGTGATGCTGATGTTGTCGCCGGTAATCTTCTCGCCCAGCTTCATGAAGCTGCGCCCCTCCTGCACCGCCAGCGCGCTGATGCCAATGAAGTTGAGGAATTCGATCATATCGGCAACCGCATACTCTTCGAGGATGACGTCATAATCGCCCGGCTCCATCCGCTGGGGGTTGTGGCTGCGTAGCGCCTTGCCCACCGCCTCATCGGCCAGGGCCTCGGCGTTGATATCTGTCACGTTGGACGAAGCGTAATCGGCCCAGCCACTGCTATCGTCGCCCATGATGACGGTGCTGATCGCGGCATTGCTGTATGGCGCGTAAGCAAACACGCCCAGCGAGTTACCGATCGCGATCTCGCCGCTGGCAATCTCGAACGCGCCACTGGCAACCAGCCCCGCATCCTTCGCCTTGTTGCACACCACCGCTACCGCATCGGCGCGTAGCTCCGGGCTGGCGTTGGCGGTCTCTTGCCGGTAGGAGTTGACATTCTCGTAGGGCGCGGGTGAGGGCAGGCTAACGAAGTCGGGGTTCTCCTGCTGGAACTTGGCGATGGTCATCGCGTTCTCCACCGCCTTGCGCAGCCCCTCGCTGGACAAATCGTTGCTGCCCGCTACCCCAATCTTCTTGCCCAGCACGATGCGCACCGAGATGCGGGTGTTGCTCTCGGCCACGTTCTGGTGGATGTAGCTGTTGGCAAAGCGGGTCAAGGCGCTCTCCTCGGTGTTCAGCATCACCTCGGCCTGGGTCGCCTCTTTGGCGTGACCGAGCGCCTCGTCAATGATGCGCTTTGCTTCCTTGTCTCCAAGCACGGTTTTATCTCCTTATCAGGTGTGGGCGCAGGTCCCCTCACCCCAACCCTCTCCCCCGGTGGGGAGAGGGGGATGGTAGCGCCCGCCCCTTCCAGCCTCCCCCTTTGGGGGAGGGGATTAGCTACTTGACGATGCCGACCTCGACGTTGCGGAAACGACCGGCGGGCGCGCCATGACCGACGTGGCCGATTTGCATCGGCTGGCCCTTGCCACAGTTGGGCAGGCCCCAGCAGATCCACTCGCTGCGATTGCCCAGCGCGTCGAGGCTGCCTCAGAACTGCGGGGTAATGCCAGTGTAGGTGGCATTCTTCAGCATCTCGCCCAGCTTGCCGTTCTTGATCTCCCAGGCCGCCTCGGTGCCAAACTGGAAGTTGTAGCGTTTGTCGTCAATGCTCCAACTGCGGTTGGTGCCGAAGTAGATGCCGTCATCGGTCTCGGCGATCATCTGTTCCAGGCTGCTATCACCCGGCTCGATGCTGATATTGGTCATCCGGATCATGGGGATGTGGTTCCAACTGTAGGCGCGGGCGGTGCCGCCGCTCTTGCGGCCAATCTCCGAGGCGGTCTCGCGGTTGGTCAGGTAGCCGACCAGGATGCCATGATCCATAATCTGCACCCGCTGCGCCGGTACGCCCTCATCATCCCAGCCGAAGGTGCCCAGGCCGCCCGGCACAGTAGCATCGGCGAAAATGTTGACTAGGTCGCTGCCATAGCGGAAGTTGCCCAGCTTCTCGGTGGTGAGGAAGGAAGTGCCCGCGAAGGCTGCCTCCTGGCCGAACACGCGGTCAAGCTCGATGGGGTGGCCGCACGACTCGTGGATCTGCAGGGCTAGCTGGCTGCTGCACAGGATGATGGTGGTGCGCCCCGGCGGACATTGCTTGGCGGTCAGCAGTTGCACCGCCTCGCTGGCGGTTTGCTCCGCATGGGCGGGCAGGTCCAGCTCAGTGACTAGCTCATAGCCGCGCGTTCCCCATTGCCCGCCCGCGCTGCTTGGATAGCTGCGCACCTGCACATCGTTCTCGCTCACGGCGGTAGTCTCGATGCCCGCGCCAATCTCGTAGATGTCCTGCTCGATGTAGCTGCCCTCGGTGCTGGCGAAAACCTTGTGCGTTTTAATCGCGTCATAATTGCTCTGCGCCACCATCACACCAGCCACGCGGTGCATGGTCTCGTCGGCAGCCAGCAGCACCTTCAACTTCTCCTCCAGCGGCACCTCGAATGGGTCGCGCTCGATGGGGGTGCGGTAACTGCCCTTGACCGTGATTGGTTCGCCCAGTTCCACCTTCTTCTGCACGGTGCGGGCGCTGGCGCGGGCAATCTGGGTTGCCAGCGCGGTAATGCGGTCAACCTCATCCTTGTTCTGCCGCGACGAACTGGCGAAGCCCCAAGCGCCGTCCACCAGCACGCGCACGCCGAAACCCTCGTCCTCGCTCAACGACATCGCCTCGACGTTGCCATTCTTCACCGAAATGGACTCGCTGCGCCGCTCCAGCATCCTGATATCGGCATACTGCGCCCCTTTGGCCTTTGCCAGGTTCAGCGCCTCCGCTGTGAGATCTTCCAAAGCCATATCCTCCTTCGTTAGACGAACGTTTTACCTGAAGTTCGCCTATTATACCACAACCTAACGCAAGATAAAAGATTGGAGAGCCTATCCGAAAATTGGGCGAACAACGGTTCGCCCCTACGAACGGATAACGGTTTTTTCGGATAGGCTCTAAAGAGAGAAGTCAGTGATTCATTGTTCCTGCCTCAGCTTCCGCCAGTGTAGCTAATCTCTTGCGCGGCGGCCAGTATCTCAGCAGTGGGAGGGTTGTCGGGCGCGTCGTAGGCAACATGGACGTAGCGCAGCGTGCCGCCGTTGTCAATCACGAACACACCGCCGAGTTGCTCCATATCGGTGTTTTTGCTCGAAGCGATGCCCTGCTTGATGGTTTGGGGTAGGTGCCGCAACCAGGTAAGCGGGTTGAGCTCATGAAGCGTGCTCAGGCGCCCCAGCCCGTAGCGCTTGTACGCCGCCAGATCATTGTTCGACAATATCGGATAGGGTAGCTGGTGTTCGGTCTGGTACTCGGCAACCGCCGCGGTTGGATTAGGGGTAATCACTACCAGCTTCAGGTTGGCCGCCGCGAGGCGGCGGTAATCTTGACGCAACTGCGCCATCTGCGCTCTGGCATATGGTCAACCAAAGTGGCGGATGAACACCAACACCAGCGGCTGCTCGCCCTGCCACAGCGACGATAGTCTTACCTCGCGGCCTGCTATATCCTGCACCGTTGCATCCGGCGCGGGTTGTCCGACCTTCAACTCACCCATATCCGTCATTCTCGCTCCCCTATGTCAAAGTGCCACTATGCAAACCTTAGCCCGCCGAAAGCGGCCAGCACGAACAGCACGATCGCAGTGAGCATCACCAGCGCGAGCAACGCCAGCGCCAACAGCATCAGCCGCCACTGCCACTCGCTGACTCCGATTGCCCGCTTGCTCGGCCTGCGCGGGCGCTTCGTCTCGCCGCTGGTGGCCGCGTTTGCCGCTGGCTGCTGTCGCTGCTCCTCGACCATCCGCATACCCATCTCCTCAAGCCATATAGCGCAATTATAACCCAAAGGTGATGCTGCTTGCCACATACTGCCCGCGATGCAAGAGCAATTGCGCCGATGCTAGCCTGATGTTTATACACATTTAATGTGAACCACGCTCAAACTTGACAAAAACACCCTCAGTACGTATAATTCTGGGCATACGGCGCATTCGTCTAGAGGCCCAGGACGCATCCCTTTCAAGGATGAGATCGGGGGTTCGAATCCCCCATGCGCTACCTGTTGTAAGTGATACCGGTCCCGTTACGCATAACTAACCCCACATCTTGTGTCTACTACGTCCCCTCAACACCTAGTTGAGGGCTGAATATGACCACAGGGCGCATCCCTTCCAAAACCCTACTACCTGCCAGCAGAGCTAGAGCGGGTAAGGAGAAGTCTCCCATAAATCCCAGCGATAAGGAAAGTCAAATGGTGATCTTTTACCAAAGGAAATCGTCGGGCGTGATGGACAATGAACAAGGGTATAGAGAGATGGAGGTCTACCTCGACGCGATGAGCCGAAGTGTCTACAACACCAATAAGGAGGGGCTGATCAGCCGCCTGGTGGCGCTGGGGCTGCGGGAAGCGGATTATATGGAGTATATGCTCCATACGCTGCGGAACGTGGTGGCATACAACGAGGTGGACAACTGCGTATGCGCCTACTACGATGTTGCGCTGGATGAACAGGTTCACAAGGCGGCGCTGGCGATAGAAACGCCAAAGGAAAGCGAGGAAGGCAATGGCTGATCAGCAGCCTACATTAGCGGAGATTGTCGAACTATCACGCCGCGAGTTATAGAAGCGGGACAGAGGGTGGCCGCTGCATCCGGCTAACGTGGGGCGTCTGTGTCCCCATGCCTAAAGGCAGGGGTCTTAGCCGCTTTGAAATCTGATAAACCATCAAAGGAAGGCTTGCTATGACCCGTCTGACTGCTCTTCCTGCTGTTCTTATAATGGCCTCGCTTCTTGCCGCTTGTGAGGCAGTGAGCAATAATACTTCCCCCTCGCCCACTAATACCCCTGCACCCGCCACCACTGCACAGTTTGTTGGTACGTCTCTACCTGCCAGCAGTCCCTCTGATACCAATGTGCCCGCGGCACCTACCGCTGCCGCGGCGGCTAATACGCCTGCGCCTGCTGGCATATCGGATTGGAGCAAGTTGACTACAATAGCTGTTCTCAATGGGCAAGCAGTGTTTAGCCCCGATGGGCAACGCATCCTGACCACATCAGGAGATAACACCGCCCGGCTTTGGGACGCTAATGGCAAGCTGGTCGCTACCCTCAGCGGTCATACCGATGCGGTGGTCAGCGCGGTGTTCAGCCCCGATGGGCAACGCATACTGACCGCTTCAAACGATAACACCTACCGGCTGTGGGATGCTGATGGCAAGCTAGTCGCTATCCTCGGGGGGCATACATTTGCCGTGTCCATCGCGGTGTTCAGTCCCGATGGTCAGCGCATCCTCACCGCTTCACTTGATCACACCGTTCGGCTGTGGGACAAGGATGGCAAGCCCATCGCTACTCTCAGTGGGCATACTGCTGACGTGTTCACCGCAGAGTTCAGTCCCGAGGGTCAGCGCATCCTGACCGCTTCATACGATAATACCGCCCGGCTTTGGGACAAGGATGGCAAACCCATCGCCACCCTCAGCGAGCAAACCGGCACAGAGTACAGGGCGGCGTTCAGCCCCGATGGGCAACACATCCTGACCACATCAGGAGATAACGCCGCCCGGCTGTGGAATGCTGATGGCAAGCTAGTCGCTACCCTCAGTGGGCATACCGGCCAAGTGCATAGCGCGGTGTTCAGCCCTGATGGGCAGCGTATCCTGACCGCTTCATACGATAAGACCGCCCGGCTGTGGGATGTTGATGGCAAGCTAGTCGCTATCCTCAGCGGTCATACCGATTCAGTAGGAAGAGCGAAGTTCAGTCCCGATGGTCAGCGCATCCTCACCGCTTCAGCCGATAACACCGCCCGCCTATGGGACAAGGACGGCAAGCTACTCATTACCCTCAGCGGTCATACCGATGCGGTGTACAGCGTGGTGTTCAGCCCCGATGGGCAACGCATCCTCACCGCTTCAGGTGATAAGACCGCCCGGCTGTGGGACAAGGACGGCAAGCTAGTCGCTATTCTAAGCGGGCATACCGATAAGGTGTATAATGCGGTGTTCAGCCCTGATGGACGGCAGCGCATCCTCACCACATCAGTAGATAACACCGTGCGACTGTGGGGTCTGGCGGGCAAGTAGTTGGTGATGACCGAGCGAGATGATATAGAAACACCTTCCCGCGGAAACACTCAAGAGCAAAGGGCGAATGCCCACCGCTACCACCTCTGGTGCCTCCTAAAGCAAACACCGCCCCTAGCCTTAGAACCAGGGGCGGTTCTATGTGTCCATACCTTCATCGGCCCGAAGGTAGGAGCGATTGTATGTCACCTGTGTCTGCTACAGCCCTCACCTGGCGGGGCAACCTCCTCTCATTAACCTTGGCTGGGGCCAGCCCAGCACTTGCCAATACATATATTGTGTGTTCAACTTCCTGGTTAGATAGCGACATACCGCCCGAACCCACACAGGGTCATAGGGGCCTCGGCTGATACAAACGCGGGGGCCGCATCCTACAGGGTGCGCCCTCACTCATGCCTTATGGCTCGAGGAAATAAAGGAATGGTGGAGCAGTGAGGGGTAATGTGCTATAATTCAGCCATCAGACCGCGCTTAACCCAGATAATAAGGAGAGTATAGACGATGGAAGTACCAACGCCGCTACTGCTGATCGTCGCCCAGGACAGCGTGCTGCTACACGAAGAGTACGACGAGGCTCGCGCCGACCGCCTTGCTGCCCAGATTCGCAAGGATGGAATGCTCAAAGACCCGCCGATTGTGGGGCGGCTGCCCCAGGTCAGCCAGCTAATCGAACTGGATGGCACTAACCGGTTGGTCGCCCTACGGCGGATGGGCCTTGATGTCGCGCTGGTGCAGGTGGTTGACTACCTCGACCCCGCCCTGCGCCTCAGTTCCTGGTACCACATTGTGCAGGGGCGCGAACTCGGCGAGTTGCTCACTGCGGTGCGCAACACCGCTGGCCTTAGCCTCGAACAGGTCAGCCGTGAGGATGCCGACGCCGCACTGGCCCAGCGCACCATTATTGCCTACCTCTCACCCAGCAGCGAACCCGACCGCGCCTATGCGGTCAGTATTGACACCGACCTGCCCGGCCAGGCCAACGCGCTCAACGCCATCGTCCACCTTTACAAATATGCGGGCGGCACACCAGTGCGCCGCATCAGCAGCGAAGAGGCGGTCAGTTGGCCGCAGCACGGTCCGGTTGGTGAGGGCCAGGCTGAGGGCATTATGGTTGCCTTCCCCACCTACACCCCGCACGAGGTAGCGGAGATGGCCCTGTCCGGCAAGCTGCTGCCCAGCGGCGTCACTCGCCACCTGCTGCCGGTGCGCGCCCTGGGCGTCTCCCTACCGCTTGAGGTGCTGACCCGCCTCGCAACCCTCGAAGAGCGCAACGCTGCGCTCGAACAGCTGATTGCCGAACGCGCCCGCGCCGGGCGGGTGCGCTTCTACCACGAGCCAACCTTTGTCTATGACGATTGAACTATCTGCCGCGCCCCGGCGTATACATAATAAGATGAACTTCAGCCAACTCTAAGCTAAAGGCAAGAATAGGAGAAGGTCATGAGACGAAACCAGATCGCTAACTTGATGCTAGTGGCGCTGCTTGCCCTGGTGCTGGCGGCCTGCGGCAGTAGTGGCAGTAGCTCCAACTACGGCGGCGTGACTACCAACCCCACCGCAGTTGTCAGCGCGCCACCTACCGCACCCCCCGTGACGCTCGCAAAAGCACAGTTCATGATGTTCCAGACCCC
>QHBQ01000183.1 GCA_003243865.1 Candidatus Chloroheliales bacterium
CCAACACGCCGCAGTGCTTTTACCCTGGCGAACGGTGTGCGGCTAGTCGGCGCGATTGCCATTGTCGGCGGCATCCTCTGGGCCGCCGCATTCGAGGTCGGCGTATATGGCAGCCCGCCCACCTTCTTGCAGACCACCCGCTGGGTGGATAAAAACATCCTGCCCGATGCGGTGATTGGCACCGAAAGCTGGGATGAAGGTATCCCTGGTGTTAACCGCGACCAGGCCCACAACGTAACCTTCCAGATTTATGACAGCGACCGGCCCGGCGATGTTGCCTTCAAGGCCTTCGATGTCTGGATGAACGGTGGCAACGACCCGATCTTCAACAGGGACTACCCCCAGGGCGCGGACTACATCGCCATCGCCAGCAACCGCCTGTACATGACCGTGCCGAAGCTACCCTGGCGCTATCCGGTGGCGACTCGCTACTATGACCTGCTATTCAGCGGGCAGCTAGGCTACGATAAGGTGTTCGAGGCCACCCGCTACCCCTCGCTGTTCGGCATCACCATCAACGATGACCACGCCGACGAGACCTTCACCGTCTACGATCACCCCAAGGTGATGATCTTCAAGAAGGTGCGCACCCTGTCGCAAGACGAACTGCACGCCCTGTTCGGCAACACGCTGACCCAGCCAGTGAGTGGTGGGCGGGTCAATAAGCTGAACGTCAACAACCCCGCCCCCGGCGAGAAGCCGGTTGTCGCCGACAAGAGCATTATGCTCGACCAGCCGGTGGGCAGCCTGCCAGTGGTGCAGGATTACGCCTGGAACGGCTTTGCCTCGAACAACCAGTGGGCGGCGATGGCGCTATGGCTGATCGTCATCTACCTGCTCAGTTTCATCACCTTGCCGCTCACCTGGGGACTGTTCCGCTGGCTGCCCGATCGCGGCTACGCCTTCAGCAAGGTGCTGGCGCTGGTGCTGGTCGCCTTCTTCGCCTGGCTGATGTCCAGCCTGCACATTGCGATGTTCGATGTCTGGGGCATACTGGTTGCCGTGGCGATTGTGGCGTTGATGAGCGGCTACTTCTGGGTGAAACAGCGCCATGAGTTGCTCGCCTGGCTGCGCAGTCACGCTAAATTGGTGCTGGCGATCGAGGTGGTGTTCCTGCTCGCCTACTTCTTCCAGCTCTGGCTGCGCACCTTCAACCCCGACCTGTGGGGGCCAGCATACGGCGGCGAACGGCCAATGGAGTTCGCCTTCCTCAATGGGGTGCTGCGCTCGCCCTATATGCCGCCACAGGACCCATTCTTCGCGGGTGGCACCATCAACTATTACTACTATGGCTACGTGCTGCTGGCGGTGCTGATCAAGCTGACCGGCATCATCCCCAGCTTGGCCTTCAACCTGAGCATGGCGCTGGTGTTCGCCCTGGCCTTCAGCGTGATTGCCAGCGTGGTCTACAACACAGTGGTCTTCGCCCAGCAGCGCAACCGCCGCCGCGACCCCAGCGTAGACTATCCCAGCTTCAGCGCCACCGGCCTGCGCTACGGCATCCTGGGCGGCACCCTGGCGTTGCTGGTCAGCAATGTATTCGGCGGGCTACAGGCGATATTTACGCTCAACCCCACCCTCTACAACTGGGCGAGCGAGCAGTTGGTGAAGACGGGCTTCGCTACCTATCCCCTCGGCGAGGGTATCCAGCACGGCTTCAACTTCTGGACGACTAGCCGCATCATCCCCGGCACCATCACCGAGTTCCCCTTCTGGAGCTTCCTCTATGGCGACCTGCACCCGCATATGATTTCGATTCCGGTGCAGGTAATGGCGCTCGGCTTCGCGCTCAACTTCGCCTTCGACAAGGGCATGACGGCGCGCTGGCGAAGCGTCGCCACCAACGCGGCCACCGTGCAGGACCGCGTTGCCAACTTCTTCAGCCGCAGTGGGGCGCAGTGGAGCGACAGCTTCGGCGTCGGCGCGTTGCGCTTCCTGGCGCTGACGATTACGGTCGGCTCACTGGCGGTCATCAACTCGTGGGACTTCCCCACCGCTCTGGCGGTCATCCTCGGCGGCCTGCTCATCCCGCTGCTCATCCGCGAGCGGGTCAACGGTAGGCTGCGGGCGCTGATCAGCTATCCATCCGCCTGGCTCGGCACCGGTCTGCTGTTCGGCGCAATTGTCGGTGCGGCGCTGACCCTCTACCTGCCTTTCTATATCAACTTCAAGGTGCTGTACAGCAAGATCACCTTCATCAAGCCAGGCCAGCCGGTGGTGCCGGGCGGCGACTTCACCTTCCAGCGCACCCACCTGAGTGAGTATCTAGTCATCTGGGGGCTGTTCGTGCTGATTGCGTTCGCCTACCTACTGCTGCGGCTGCGCGGGGTGCGCTGGCTACCGGAAGGCGCGGCAGCGCGTAGCCTGCAGCCCAATGTGGTTAGCGGCTTCGTCGCAGGCGGCTTCAGCGGCAATGGCAGTCGCGGTGATGGCGATAGCGGGAATGTTCAGCCAAATGCAGTGGAGCCAGTTACAGCTAGCGAAGCTGCCACCACTACAGACCCCAATCTGCAATCTGCAATCTATAATCTGCAATCTCCCTTGCGGGTGCGCACCTCGGAGACGCACCAGGTGTTGAGTGAGGGTGTGCCGCTAACCGCAACCACAGAGCCGACCAATGGCGCGAACAGCACCACGGAATATGAGGCAACCAGCAATACGATAATCACTCCGCCAGAAGGGCAATTCGTTGCCCCCAGCGCTGATGCGCCTGCTGGCACCAATCTACAATCTACAATCTACAATCCCTACAATCTGCAACCCGAAAACGTAGGGGCGCAATTCATTGTACCCAACGACACGATTAAACCTCCCCCCATAGCCACCACTCCTCACTCCTCACTCCTCACTCCTCACTCCATAAAGGGGGCGGGCCTCAGCGTGGCGCTGCCCGGTGTGTTGCCGCTGCTGCTACTGGCTATGACCGTAATATTTGCAGTGCTGCTATACCTGCCGCCGTTCAACGAGCATCTGCTCGGCTTCCTCAGCCTGCTGATCGGTCTCGCGCTGGTCGTCACCTTCGGGCGGCGTAGCGACCGCGCGGCGCTGGCAACCAGCCTGTTCCTGCTCGTCGCGCTCGGCATCACCACCGGCACCGAGCTTGTCTATCTTGCCGACCACCTTCAAGGTGGCGATATGTACCGGATGAACACCGTGTTCAAGTTCTACGAGCAGGCCTGGATCTACTTCTCGCTGGCAGGGGCCATGGGCCTGTTCTACATCTTCGACGGACGCGACGAGGCACTGGTCGCACCGCTGACCGAGGATACGGCCCAGGCAGTGGCGGTCGGTGACGATCCGCACCACCTGATTGTGGCTGATAATATACCAACTGGGGAGGCGGGCGCTGCGCCGCTCATTGCCAACCAGGCGGAGTGGAACGATAGGAGGAAGCGTCGCATCACCGGCCCGCTTTCCGATGAGGTGAAGCAACGCATCACTGGACCGCTCCTCGCTGGCAGCAAGCAGCGCATCACTGGACCGCTTTCCGACGGAAGCAAGCAGCGCATCACCGGCCCGCTTCTCGCTGCGGACAATGACGCTCACGTGGCGGACGAGTTCATCGCCAACGAGTGGGGGCAAACCGGCAGTATCGAGTATGACCTCGCGCCGGATGCCGCTGCCAGCAGCAACGGCCGCGATACGGGCGCCACCACGCTTGCCGCCGACCAGTTGGCAACGGGCGGCAGGGTGGAGCGGCGCATCACTGGCCCGCTTCCTAACGAGGTAAAGCCGCGCATCACTGGCCCGCTTCCCGATGGGGTGAAGCGCCGTATCACCGGCCCGCTTCCCGACGGGGACAACGCGGGTCGCCCAGCCAACGACTACGCCCCTGATAACGACGGCGGCGAACCGATCGTATCGCGCAGCAGCCAAGAGGGTGGCATCCCGCTGGCGGGCTGGTACTACGGGGATGCTCAAGCAGCGACCGCCGATAGCGCAGCCATCAACCAGCCTGCTGCTGATGCGATGATGACCTACCCCGAAGCCAGGGCCGAGCAAGCAATGGCCGAGCAGGGCATCGAGATGACTCCACCAGCAGTGAATGAAGTGGAGAAAGAGGCCGCTGCGCCACCAACCCCAACTCAGCACTCCGAAAGCCGGGGCTGGTGGGCGGAGCAGTTCCACCCACCAGCGGGCGGCGCGCCCATGCTGTTCCGGGTCGTCTTCACCCCGCTGTTCCTCGTCCTGCTGCTGCTCAGTCTGGGCTTCAATGTCTACGGCACCCGTGACCGGCTGACCCAGCGGTTCGACAAGAACCCGCCGCTCGGCACGCTCGATGGAATGGATTGGATGAAGACCGCCAGCATCCCCTACAAGGGCGGCACAATCGTCTTCAGCTACGAATACGATGGCATCAAGTGGCTGCTTGCCCATGTAAACGGCACGCCGGTGGTAGCCCAGGCTCCCGAAAACTACTACCGCGAGGCAGGTGACTTCGTCGCGGTCTTCACCGGATTCCCCACCATTATCGGGCCGCAGCATGAGGGCGAACAGCGCTATCCCTGGCAGGTGGACGAACACAACCGCGACGCCGATGCCCTGTTCAACCCTAACACCGACGTGGCGGCCACCCAACTGCTGATGAGCAAGTACGATGTGCAATATATCTACGTCGGTCAGGTGGAGCGGCTCAAGTACAATATGCAAGCTGGCCAGCCCAACAAGTTTGAAGACATGGTGACGGCGAAATCGTTGGAGAAGGTCTACAGCAATGAGCGGGTTGCCATCTACCATGTGGTCGGCAAGCCGCAGCAGCAGGCGGGCAGCGAGCTGAAGGCTGGCCCACGCCCCACTGCCACCCCGCGCCCCACCGCTACGCCGGTGCCGCCCGGCTTCGACACCAAGCTGGACGCGCTACGCAAGAGGGTTGCCGACAACCCCAACGACGAGACTGCCCACCTCGACCTGGCGAGCTACCTGCGAGAAAAGGGCGACAAGGATGGCGCGATCGCCGAGTACAGCGCAGCGGTGAAGATCAAGCCGGACGATGTGGCCGGCTGGCAGCAGATGGGCGATGTGTTGAGCGAAGAGGGCAAGACCGACGCGGCGATTGCCGCCTGGAAGAGCGCCACCGACAACGCGCCCAACTCGCCCGACGCCTGGAACAAGCTCGGCATCGCCTACCGTGACCAGAAGCATGACTATGATAGCGCCGCCGCCGCCTTCCGCAAGGCGATTGATGCTAGCTCCGGCTTCGGCGAAGCCTACTACAACCTCGGCCTCACCCTGGAGAAGAAGGGCGACATCGCGGGCGCAAAAGCCGCCTACCAGGACGGCGTGAACAAGGCCGACAACCCCGATTGGAAGAAGCGCTGCCAGGATCGCCTCAACGCGATACAGTGATCAAAACTCCTCCCCACCGGGGGAGGTTGGGTGGGGGAGCGCAAAGCTAGCAAAAATCCCCCCCCGCTTGGGTTAATTGCTACCCATAAACGTTGAATAGTAGGATAGGACAAGATTGTAGGTGGTCCGGCCAGTTCCGGGGGTTGGGGGCGAAGCCCCGTTGCTGTGATGTTGTGATGCTTATCAGCAGCAGGGATGCTCCACCCTCATCAGGGAGCGATGCGACCTTTGTCAGCTACAGGTTGATAGCCTAACCGTTGCTGTGGGATAGTGTAGGTCAATTGCGGTACATTAAAGGCTTACTCCGGCCAGCGTGAGGCTTCAGCACGGGGCTTCGCCCCCAACCCCCGGAACTAAGCGGGCCGCCTATAATCCTGCACCGTACCGCCAGTGAGCAATTGATTCTACACTCTACATTACTGCTGGAAGGGGATTGATCTGATGTTCGAAACACTAACCTGGTGGGTAATGCTGGAGATAATTGGTCTCGCTGCCACCCCGATCATGTTCCTGCTGGGGCGGCGGCTGCCGGGGCGCGGCTACGCGCTGGGCAAGATCCTCGGCATCCTGCTGCTCGGTTATATCGTCTGGATTACCGGCATCCTGCACCTGATGGCCTTCAGTTGGGGCAGCACCTTTGTCGCGTTGCTGATCATCGCCGCCGTATCGCTCTGGCTGCTGCGCCGCGACGAGGGCAGCCTGCTGGCCGAGTTGCGCGACTTCTTCCGCGAGCAACGCACCTTCATCATCATCACCGAGGTGGTGTTCGCGGTCGCGTTTCTGGGCTGGGTTTTCTATCGCGCCCACGACCCCCAGGTGATCAACACCGAGAAGTACATGGACTTCGGTATCCTCAACGCCATCCTCAACAGCGACTACTTCCCCCCGCAGGACCAGTGGCTGTCCGGCTACAACATCAACTATTACTACTTCGGCTATCTGATTACCGCCGCCCTCACCAAACTGAGCGGTGTCACCCCCAACATCACCTTCAACCTGGCGAACGCGCTCTACTTTGCGTTGGGGGTGGTAGGCAGCTTTGGCATCCTCTGGGAGCTAGTCGCGCTGCGTCGCCGCGCCGCGCGGGGACTGGCAGCAGCGGGGCGGCAGTCGCTTGCCCCCTACGTCGTTGGCATCCTCGGCGCATTGCTAATCATGTGCGGCGGCAACTTGTATACCGCCAAGGTGCTGTGGGACGCCCAGCAGAACAATGGTGTATCCCAGGCGTGGGATAAGATCTGGAACCAGCAGCTGTACGGCAACATCGGCTGGGATAGCTCACGCATCATCAAGGATACGCTGAACGGTGTACCCGGCGCAGTTGACACCATCAACGAGTTCCCGGCCTTCAGCTATGTGCTGGCCGACCTGCACCCCCATGTGATGGCCTTGCCGCTGACGATGCTGGCGCTCTTGCTCGGCCTCATCCTGCTGGTGAGCGGCTA
>QHBQ01000042.1 GCA_003243865.1 Candidatus Chloroheliales bacterium
AAACCCTGATGCACGCTGGCGCTAACATCCACCAACTGAACATCGTGCGCAAGCATCTGTCGCAGGTGAAGGGCGGCGGGCTGGCCCGCTTTGCCGCGCCGGCCCAGGTGCTGACCCTCATCCTCAGCGACGTAATCGGCGACGATCCTGCGATTATCACCAGCGGCCCAACCACGCCCGACCCCAGCAGCTACGCCGATGCTCTGGCGGCGGTAGACCGACTCGGCGTTGGCCCCCAGCTACCAACAGCAGTGCGCCGCCACCTCGAAGCTGGGGCGCGCGGCGAACACCCAGACACTCCCAAGCCAGGCAGCAATGCCTTCGCCCACAGCCTGCAAGCGATTGTCGCTAACAACGCCAGCGCGGTCGCGACGGTGCAGCAGACCCTGCTCGGCAGCGTGCGGGCGGTGGGCGCAAACAGCGTGGGTAGCGGGCAGCGGCCCGCCATCGCCCTCTACGGTGAGGCCCGCGAAGTGGCCCACACCCTCGTCACCCAGATGTGCTCCAACCTCGAACATCCCGCCCTGCTGCTGCCCAATAATAGCTTCCTGGTTTCCAACCTACCGCCCGACCAGCTTGCCGCGCCCGACTGCTGGGCCATCGTGCTGGGTGGTGAGACCAGCGTGACGGTACACGGCAGTGGGCGAGGCGGGCGCAACCAGGAGCTCGCCCTAGCCGCCGCCATCGCCCTCGACCAGCGCCCAACCCAGCTCGCCGGTTACCGGCTAACCATCGCCACCTTCGCCACCGACGGCGACGATGGCAGCGGCGGCGCAGCCGGAGCAATCGCCGATGCCGACACTGTGCCACGCGCCGCCGCGCTCGGCCTCGACGCCCACGCCTACCTGGCCGCCAATGATAGCTACAGCTTCTGGCAAACGCTCGACCAGCGTGCCGCCACCACCTGGACCGACCAGCCCCGCCAGCAAATCATCACCGGGCCGAGCGGCACCAACGTCAACGACTTGTGCATTATCGTTGGGCAACGGTGGGTTGAAAGTTGAAGGTTGAAAGTGGCCTGGCATAGAAGTTGAAAGTAAAGGGCGGTGTGATATAATGAGACGTGCGCCATATCCTAGTGCCTGGTGCGTTATAGCTAATGGCGAGTTCCGCAGCCCAACTTTCAACTTTCAACTTTCAACTTCCCTTAGGAGCAAACGATGAAACAAGGCGGTTTCACCTTCGTGTTGCACAGCCACCTGCCCTACGCTCGCCGCGCCGGACGTTGGCCGCACGGCGAGGAGTGGCTGCATGAGGCGGCCAGCGAGACCTACGTGCCGATCCTCAACGCCCTCTACGATTTGCGCGAGGAGGGGGTGCCGTTCCGCCTCACCATCGGCCTCACCCCGGTGCTGACCGAGCAGTTGGCCGACAAGCTGGTGCTTGAACACTTCCTCGAATACCTTTCCGGCAAAATCGCCGCCGCGCAGTCGGACATCGAGCGCTTTGCCGAGAGTGGCGACGACCACATGAAGTATCTGGCCGAGTGGTACGCCGACTGGTATCTCAAGGTGCAGTCCACCTTCCTCAACCGCTTCAAGCGCGACATCATCGGTGGATTCAAGCTGCTGCAGGATGAGGGCTACATCGAGATCCTCACCAGCGCGGCGACACATGGCTATCTGCCGCTGCTCGCCCGCGACAGCTCAATCAGCGGTCAGCTGCAGGTGGGCCGCCACAGCTACGTCAACCACTTTGGCCGCCAACCGCGCGCCATCTGGCTGCCGGAGTGCGCCTACCGCCCCGCCTACTGGGTGGATGGACCGAATGGTCACTATCGCAAGCCTGGCATCGAGGAGTTCCTCGCCGAGAACGACGAGAAGCTGTTCTTCGTCGAGACCCACGCCATCGAGGGTGGCAGACCGGTGGGCAAGGCCACCGGCGGCGTGCTTGGCCCTTATGGAGCAATCCCGCAGCGCTACGTCGTCCCCATCCCCGATTATGAAGAGCCGACCCACCGCACCACTTACCAGCCATACTATGTGCGCACCCCGGTAGTGGCAGCGATGGGGCGCAACGACCGCAGCGGGATGCAGGTGTGGAGCGCGGATCACGGCTATCCCGGCGACTTCAACTACCGCGAGTTCCACCGCAAGGACGGCATCAGCGGGATGCAATACTGGAAAGTGACCGACGTTGGCCTCGACCTCGGCCACAAGCAACCCTACGACCCCTATTGGGCGCAACAGCGCGTCGCCGACCATGCCAACCACTACAGCCACCTCATCGAGGAGCTAGTCGCCTCCTATACCCGCGACTATGGCAAGCCGGGCATCGTGGTATCCGCCTACGATACGGAATTGTTCGGCCACTGGTGGTTCGAAGGTCCCGACTGGCTGAAGCAGGTGCTGCGCAACCTGGCCGCCAGCGACGTGGTGGAGCAGACCACCGCCTCGAGCTGGCTGGAGCAACATCCGCCCGAAGAGATCCTCGACCTGCCGGAGAGTTCGTGGGGGCAGGCGGGCAACCACTTCACCTGGAAGAACGCCGACACCGAGTGGATGTGGCCGATTATCCA
>QHBQ01000174.1 GCA_003243865.1 Candidatus Chloroheliales bacterium
GTCGTCAATCTCGCCCGCGCCTTGCGCTAGAAAAAAGGAGTTAAGCCGTGGATCTGGTAAAGGAGCCTCCCACTACCCGCGACGAGGAAGTCGCACCAATTAAGGAACTATCGTTGATGAGCGAAGAGGATATCGCCGCCCCCGACCTGTTTGATGTGCCACCCCCGCTGCCGGATACCGCTGCTGCCCCTGAGCCGCTACCCAGCGGCGATGTTTTGCCCGAACTGCCACTCGCGAATGCTACTCCCGCTCCGCTGCCGCTCCACGATGCGCTACCTGAGTTGCCCGCCCGCCCCGGTACGCAGGCGTTGCACTGGGTCAGCCGCGACGATGCGGTGATTTCGCCGAGCTACACCCGCAGCTACCCGTTCGTCATGGATCACGGTAAGGGCAGCGAGGTGTGGGACATTGACGGCCATCGCTACCTCGACTTCACCGCCGGGGTGGCGGTGCTTGCCACCGGCCATACCCACCCCGNGATTGTAAAGGCAATTCAGGAGCAGGCCGAGAAGTTCATCCACATGGCTGGCACCGACTTCTATATGGCGCAGCCGGTCGAGCTNGCCGAGNANCTNATCNGCCANGCCCCCGGCGCGTTCAGTAAGCGNGTGTTCTTCACCAACAGCGGCACCGAGAGCATNGAGGCNGCGATGAAGCTGGCCCGCTGGCACACCAGGCGCCCAGTGCTGATCAGCTTCTTGGGCGCATTTCATGGCCGCACCTACGGCAGTATGTCCCTCAGCAGCAGCAAGGCGCTGCACCGTACCGGCTTCCAGCCGCTGCTGGCGGGCATCCAGCAGGTGCCATACCCGTATCACTATCGCTGCCCGCTGGGGGGTAATCACGCGGAGGCTGATTGTGGCCTTGCCTGTGTCGAGTACATCGAGAAGGTGACATTCAAGTATCAGGTGCCGCCCAGCGAGGTTGCGGCATTCATCGTCGAGCCAATTCAGGGTGAGGGCGGCTACGTGGTGCCTTCGCCTTCCTTCTTCCCCGCGTTGCGGGCGCTGGCTGACAAGTACGAGATTCCGCTGGTGGTTGACGAGATTCAGAGCGGAATGGGGCGCACTGGCAAGATGTTCGCGATCGAGAACTGGGACGTGACCCCCGACGTGATCTGTCTGGCAAAGGGCATCGCCAGCGGCGTGCCGCTTGGCGCAGTTATCGCCCGCGCCGACCTGATGAGCTGGCCCAGCGGGACGCACGCCAACACCTTTGGTGGCAATCCCCTGGCGGTGGCTGCCGCGCTCGCCACCCTCAAACTACTTGAAGAGGAGCTGATCGCCCATGCCGCTGCGATGGGCGAATACATCATGCCACGCATCAAGGAGTACAAGCAGCGCTACTCGTTCGTCGGCGACGTGCGCGGCATCGGCCTGATGATCGGCTTTGAGCTAGTCGAGGACAAGCAAAGCAAGGAGTACGCGGGCGACCTGCGCGACGCCATCGTCGCGGAGTGCTTCCGTCGTGGCTTGCTGCTGCTCGGCGCGGGCAAGTCGGTGATTCGCTTCTGCCCGCCGCTGGTCATCACCAAAGCCGAGCTAGACGAGGGTCTCAGCATCGTCGAAGCGGTGATGGACGAGTTCGAGGCGAAACGCAAGGCATGAGCCATGAGGCATGAGCCATGAGTAAAAGCGCCCCCTCTTCAACGTGGCGGTTACTTAGGACAGCGGGCGGCACGATCCTAAGCCCCCAGCGGGGTTGGGGGAGAATCTTGACCGAGCTAGGTGCTCTTCGTAGCCTTTTCGACTTGCGATGCGCGACAGTCTGGCGATTAGCATGGTTGAGTTTGCTAGATTCTCCCCCAACCCCCGCTGGGGGCTTAGATTAGCGACGCTTCAGCTCGCTAGCTGGCCACAAGATTCAGGATGACCCATGTCTGGCAAATGCGCTGTAATCTAGCCATGCGCTACCTTCTGCCCCTCTTGCTCGTCCTGCTGCTGGCGGCCTGCGATCGCCCGCCAGCACCACTTGTGCCGCCTTCACCCAGCGCCGATTTGCCTGCGGTAACGCCAACTGTTGCTGCGCCTTTGCCAACCGCTACCCCCAGCGCAAACCTGCCGTCAACCCCCGCGCCGACCAGTGGCGTGCCAGGGCCAGCACAGCGCTACACCATAACCCTCGACGATTTGCTGCCCGGCTATCGCTTCGTGGGCCAGGAGCAGGGACGCAACTTCTACGTCGCCCGTTACGAGATGGCCGCCAAGTTCCGCAAGTTCGAGCAGACTATCTACCTGTTCGACAGCCCCGACCAGGCCGACGCGCAGATGCCGAGCCTGCTCGATGCCTTCACTGCAACAATGCGTGAGCGCACCACGATGCCGCTAACCGAGGTGGTCAGCGGCACGATTGGCGATGCAATGCTGGCGCGGCAGTATCACTGGGGCGTGGCAAGCAGCGAACGCGGTGGGGTGGACATTGCCTTCAGGTACGCGAACGTGGTGGCAATAATCAGCTACAGCTACGACGCGCCGCAGATGGCCGACGTGGAGGCGATGGAGCGGGCGCGGGGGCTGGTTGCCATCATCCTCGGCAAGCTGATTTCACACTTAGAGCCTAATCCGAAAATGGGGCGAACCGTTGTTCGCCCCTACGGACGGAAAACGGTTTTTGGATCGGCTCTTACTTCTTCACCCGACGGTTGCTCAAGCGGATGACCACCACACCGGCGACCAGGGCGATGAGGCCACCAATCAGCAGGTAGATGGGCAGCGGACTCTGTTCGCCGGTTTTGGGCGCAACACTACCGGCGGGCGCGGTGGCAGGGTTGGGCGCTGCGCCCGTCGTCGAGCCGCTGGTGACTGCACCGCCGTCACCGCTTGGCGGGCCAGGCGGGGG
>QHBQ01000372.1 GCA_003243865.1 Candidatus Chloroheliales bacterium
GCCATAATCCTCATCGCGGTCGGGCTGCCAGCCGCTGGGTGCATCACCCAGGTTGGGGTCGCTGTGGACAGGCTGCTGCATCCTCATTGCCCTCCGCTGCCGTCTGCTGCACTCATCGCCTTGAGCAACCGCTGCACAATTAGCACTGCAACGATGAAGACGTAAAGCCCGGCCTGGTGGAATAGCAGGAGGGCGATGACCAGGCCAGCGGCAGCGAACAACCAGCCCCAGCCTGGCGTTCCCTGGCGAACGGTGGCAGGTCCAGTGAGCGGCTGCTCGGCCAGTTGCCCGGTCTGGGCCGTATCGAGCAGCGTCTGCGGGTCGGCGTGATACTCCTCGATTTGGACACTCTGCGCGGGGTTCACCGCCTCGCCCGGCTGCCAGATGTCGGTCGGCGTCACCACCTTGTGATGTTTACGATCAGCCTTCTGCTCACGCCGGAGTTGCCCACTGTAGTCGGGGTCGAGGTCCGGGTGCCAGGTGCCATCGCTCTGCGCATCGCCGCTATCGGTCGCTGGTGTGTTCATCATATTCATCGTATTCTGGTTCTCGTCACTGGTACTTGGCACGGCGCGGTCTCCCTAGCGATAGTTGACTACAAAGGCGTGAGCGGCATCCGCCACTTTCATTATACTACGTTAGCCAACAATAGTAAGTTGCAGCGCTCGTGCCACAATGTTAGACAGTGCCGGGGCGATAGCTTGTTTCACACCGTAGGGCGGCAGAATTACGGTTGGGTCAAGCGTACATCAGCGAGGCTGACGCTCAAGTTGCGGGTGTCTTCGGATTTAGGGTCAAACTTTGCGGGCGAGTCGTAACCATCCAGCACCTCTAGCTGCAAGTAGTTAGTGCCGGGGTTTAGTTTCAGCCCAGCCACCTGATACGACTTGGTCGCGTTGGCAGGTATTTGCTGCTGCCAAACCTGCGTTGCGCCGAGGAAGAGGGCGAGACGGCGCGGCCTGACAAAGCTGGAAGCGCTGAAGCTGAGTGTATAACTACCAGCCTGGGGGGTAATCAACCGTATCGTGGCCTTATCCTTGTTAATCCAGCGATACGGTCCAGCGTTAGATTGCTCGGCCTTAAGCCAGCCGCTATCCATCAGCGCCAATGGTTGAGGGGCTTGCTCTGGCACGTGATAGGCCACCAGGCCAGCATCCTCGAACACTCTTGAGCCAGATGCGCCAATGCTGGTAAAGAGTTGATTGAAGTGGGCATCAGCTTGCTGAAAGCTATTTTCATCTTTAAACCCCCACTTATACAGAATGATGTAACGAAACTGATAATCGTTGAGCATGGTGACAAGCGCATCGCTGGGGCGGTCAGCGGTGATGGTGGGTGGTAGCGAATAGTCGCCGAACCAGTCATAGACATCAGCGCCGAAGCTAAACTTATCTATGACCTGGCGGGAGAGATAGCCGCCGATCATCGCCTTGTGGTGAAAAATCTGGTAGAGGTTTCTTGGATGATCACCAGTATAGTGTTGGGTGAGCGGCAGCTCCAGAATAGCATACTGCGCGGGGTCAGCGCCAAGCTGAGTGAAGAACGGGGATGTTGTAACCGGCGCAAGCGTCAAGGGTATAGCGAAGAACTCGACGAGCATCGCCAGGCTCAACCCAGCCGCCAACCAGCGGCCAGCTCTGCTGCGCTGCTGCAACCATGCCACGCCCAATCCTGCTAGCACCGCCAGCGTAGCCACCGCCGCCATCATAAAGCGGTCGGGCGCACGCATGATGCCGATAAAAGGCAACTTTTCAAGCAGGGTGAAAGGCATGGGGACGGTGGTATCATGGGTGCCGATGTGCAGCACCGGGCCGAGGGCGAGTAGCACACTGAGCAGGGTCGCGCCCAGCCAGTAGCCGCTGCGTCGTCGCCACCAGCCCACCGTGCCGACAATCGCCAGCAGCATTGTAGTGTAGCCCACGAAGCCACGCCGCTGCAGACATTGATTGAGGTTGGTATGGCAGCCCGGAAGATAGGAGGGAAAGTTGGCAAGGATCGGATTAGTCAAGGGTGCTTCAAGGTTTTGGTTGTCGGGAGCAACAAACAAGTCTACCAGGTCAACCGAGTGACTGATGCGCTCCACCTCTGGTAGGCTGGACAACAGGCTCGCGTCACCGGCTGCCTGCATGGTAGGAATAATCAGCGGCGAGCAAACCACCAACCACAGCGCTGCCATCAGCCCTAGCGCGCTCCACTGCGCCGCCAACCAGCTTCTGCCCTTGCGCCGTGCATACCATACATAAGCTAGCGCTAGCAAGACAGTCAGTAGCAGCACGCAGATTACCAGATACCAGTCGATCAGGGCATTAAGAGTAAGGAAAAACGCCGCGCCGATTAGCCACTTCAGCGTCGCGCGTGAGCGTAGTCCAAATTCGCTAACCGCATCGCGCATGTGCAACAGGCAAAGCAGGTAGAAGGGGATGAACTCCATCGAGTAGAGGTTGGTCGATACGCCGAGGATCAAGGTACGAAAGGGGGCAGCGGCGAACGCCAGGCCACCGACCAATCCAGCCCAGCGGTTGCCAGTAACGTAGCTAACTAGCAGGTATGCACCGTAACCTGCCGCTATGAAGCTGGCAAGCAACACCAGGTTGTACGTTGCGCTAAGGCTAAGGAACTGCTGCAGCACTAGCCCAACTGCCATGTTCAGCGGCTGAAAGGTATGAAGCCATAGGGCTACACCCGGCGCTTGATGGTCGGGCCAGTAGATAAGCGGGTTATAGAAGGGGTTGTGATGCAGAGTGAGTAGCGAATAGCGAAACCACCAGAAGTTCCACAGGTTCTGGTTACGATCTACCGTTATAGCGGATGGCACTTGCTCGTCAAGGTGAAGAACCAGCGGCCAGGTGTAAACCAGCGCCGCTACAGAATAGGCCAAGATGGGCAGCAAATGATGAAACAGAAGACGATGAGGCGAGGCAGAACCAGCCTCAACCCCGCTAACGTTTTTAGCTTCAACCTCGCTATTGGTCATAATTTCCCTGTTTGCCCCGCCGTCAGCCGTGCCGGGTAAAATCGTTCTGGCAGCGCATTATATAGTATGGCAGCGCTTAATGCAATAAACCGGGTCCGATTTGCCCCAAGCTTTTAACCCAGATTTAACACCCCAACCTGCCACACCCATAGCGCGTATGGTATAATAGGAAGAGATAGGTTACCACAATTACCCTGAAGGATTTAGAAAGGTACCCTGAGCAATGGAATTTTTTGGCATAGGCTTGCCTGAATTGCTGGTCATTCTGGTGCTGGCCCTGATTGTGTTCGGCCCGGAGCGGCTGCCCAAGATTGCCCGCGACCTGGGTAGCACGCTTGCCAGCTTCCGCCGCGAGGCTGAGGGCATCCGCCAGGAGTTCCTCTCCTCGATGGAGTCGGTGCAGAGTCCGATGCAGGATACCATCCAGGAGTTGCGCTCGGCCCTGAACATAAACAATCCGCCACCACGCCCTGCGCCGCTGGAGCTATCAAGCGGCTCACCAGCCAGCGACGAGTTGCCCCCGTCCGCCCAAGCCGAAACCCCAGTTAGCGATGCTACCCCCCCCCACGATCAAAGCGTTACCTCCGCTGCCCTCCCACCCGCCGGCATGAAGGCCGCGCCGCCCGCCACTATCGCGCCCGCTGCCACCCTGGCGGCGCCGAATGGCCCTATATTGCAAGGGGTGGAGAAGCACCGCCAGCCCGACCCGGCCAAGCCGCTACCCCGCCCACTAACCACTGAGGCGGCTGCATCAGTTGCGCCTGCAACCCCGCCCGCGCCAGCTATTCCCAGCATTGAGCCAAGCTCGACCCCGACGGTGAACCGCGCAACCCTCGCCCCCAGCCTGGACAAAACCGCGCCTCTGGAGGAGCCAGAAGCCGACGCGCTGTTCGGCCACAACCCCTTCTTCGATGACACCATGATCATGTCGGCGGGTGAGGCAGCGGTTATCGCTGCGGCGGAGACGGCAGCGGCTACGCCCACAGAGGCGGCGCCCGAAGCGCAGGCGGCAGGGGCGCATCGTTAAAGGCAGGTGGTGATGAGCGAATAATGTCGCAGGCCGCTTGACAACAGTGGTATCTTTGTAAGGGCGCACCGTTGAGTGCGCCCGCCGATTATGCTTCGAGGGGTGTGCTACAGCGTGGCAACCTACGCAATCTACCGTGAGCCAGTTCC
>QHBQ01000432.1 GCA_003243865.1 Candidatus Chloroheliales bacterium
GTGCCGAGGCGGTGCAGACTATCACCAAGCCAGTCGGCCTCGAAGACCTGTTCAGCCAGATCGAGGCGGGCAAGGTCAAGGAGGTGCGCATCATCCTCAAGGCCGACGTGCAGGGTTCAATCGAAGCGATTACCCAGGCGCTAACCAAGCTGTCCAATGATAAAGTCACGGTGCGCATCATCTACAAAGGAACGGGGGCGATCGGCGAGAGTGATGTCAATCTGGCCTCAGCTTCCGGCGCAATCATCATCGGCTTCAACGTCCGCCCCGACCCCATTGCCCGCCGCGCCGCTGATACCAATCATATAGACATTCGCTTCTACAATATCATCTACAACCTGATTGACGATATCAAGGCGGCAATGACCGGAATGCTCGACCCGACTTATCAGGATGTGATTGATGGCGACGCGACGGTGCGTTCGGTCTTCCGCTTGCCCAAGAACGAGCAGGTGGCGGGCATCATCGTCAACGATGGCAAGCTGACCCGCAACAGCACCGTGCGGGTGCTGCGCAGTGGCACGGTGCTGTTCGATGGCGGAGTTGCCAGCCTGCGCCGCTTCAAGGACGACGTGCGCGAGGTTGCCGCTGGCTACGAGTGCGGCGTTGCCCTCGAAGGCTTCAACGACTTCCAAGAGGGTGATACGATGGAGTTCCACCACCGCGAGATGGTAAAACCAGCCGCCTAGCGGCGAGTTCTAAGTTTTGAGTTTTGAGTTTTGAGTTGTGGGATAGATGATGGCAGCGTTAAAGTTGCAATCAGCTAATTCAAAACTCATCACTCAAATCTCAAAACTCACCGGAGGGTATTATGGCCGGAAAATCGAACAATCGGCGGCCCGTGCAGGTGGGCGAGGCGATCCAGCGCGAACTGAGCGACCTGCTGTTGCGCGAGTTGAAGGACCCGCGCCTCGGCTTCGTTACAATCATGGGCGTGGAGGTCAGCCCCGACCTGAAGCACGCCCGCGTCTTCGTCAGTGCGCTCGGCACCGAGGAGGAGCAGCAGGCCAGCATGGCCGCACTTGTCAGCGCGCGCGGCTGGCTGCGCCACGAATTGGGTCAGCGCATGGAGCTGCGCTATACCCCCGAACTGCAGTTTCGCGCCGATTTCACTACCGCCACCGCCGACCGCATCAACCGGCTGTTGCAGGGGGAGATTAAGGACTAAGGACTAAGGATTAAGGACAAAAAGCAGTTTAGCCCTCCCGCGGCCAGTCACGTTAGGCACAGCATTCCTTAATCCTTCGTCCTTAATCTTTAATCCTTAATCCCGTCGCTCCTTGCTTAGTAACTGGAAACTTGCTATAATGGCGCGGCTTTGCACCATGATTATTGACCTAGATTGATAGCGGGAGGGAAACCACACTTAGTATGATGCTTCACTCAATCCTCGGCGGCGCCTTGACTCTGGGCAGTCAGGCATCGGCAGCATTCAAGCCGCTGGCTCAGGCCACCACCAACACTGTTACCAGCACGGTCGCCACCGCCACCAGCGCGGTTACTAGCGCGACTACCAGCACAGTTGCCGCCACCTCCACTGGCAGCATCCTCAACCAGATCACCAGCCTGCCTGCTACACCGATTGCCCCTCCGGCGACCACTGGCACTGGCGGCGGCTTTGGCTTCCACAACCCGCTCGACTGGGGCTGGCTGACCACCTATCCCAACCCCTCGATGGGGCCGCTAGCCTGGCTTTTCTTTCTTATCTGTCTGGTAGTGTTCGTCGTCTCACTCTACTTCCTGGTTATCGCCCGCAACCGCTACCGCGATGTCCACAGCCTGAACCATCGGGTAGTCAACAAGTATGCGCCCTGGTTCCTTGGCGTCAGCGCCATCGGCCTCTTCTTCGTGCTGCTGCGCCTCCCGATCTGGCCCGGGCCTTCGGGTGGCAGCGGACCGTTCGAGTTTGGCGGCCAGCGCATCTGGCTCTACCTCATATTCCTTACTCTGATTGGCATGGCGGTGTGGTTCTTCCGCTATTACCCGACCAGGTATCGCGCCGACCTCGCCGACTGGCAGAAGCGCGCGGTGCGCCGCCAGTATGACCCCGCCTCGGTGCGCCGTGTAGGTGCCACCACCACCCCGGGCGGCAGCCCCACCGGAGTGAAGCGGCGGACTCGCCGCTAGTCATCGGGCAAAAGAGAAGAAAGTTATGGAATATCAACAGCGCATGGTTGCTATTGATGGCTACCCCGTGATCGTCGAATGGAAGAATGACAACTACGGGGCATCTTCACCAGAGTTCGATGGCTGCGTTGCCAGCGGTAGCTCCTTTGAGGAAGTGGTGCAGAATATGCACGAGGTGCTAATGCTTCACATTGAAGGGATGATAGAGGATGGCATTGCGGTTCCACCACCGCGCCCCGAACTGCTGGCCCAGTCACCCAGCTTCGATCACGATTTGGTGGGATAAATCCGCTACAACCTGGCGTTAGTGAGGCAGCAACCATGCAAGTGTACGACAGCATCCTGGACACGATCGGTAACACCCCACTGGTGCGGGTGCCGAAGCTCAATCGCGGGCTGAAGCCGACCATCCTGGCGAAGATCGAGTATCTCAACCCCGGCGGCAGCGTCAAGGA
>QHBQ01000505.1 GCA_003243865.1 Candidatus Chloroheliales bacterium
TTGTTGTTGAAGGGGTTGCCGCCGCCGAAGACGTACAGCTTGCCGTTCAGCGTCGCTGCACCAGGCACGTTGTCTGCCGCAGGCATGTTGGCGCGCTGGGTCCAACTGTCGGTCGCGATGTTGTAGTCCCACAGCGTGTTGATGACGGTGTTGCTGCTATCGCGGCCACCGGCAACGTAGAGGTGGCCGTTGATGACGGTCGAGCCTGCGCCCCCGAAGCCGAGTGGCGCGGGTACGCCGGTCTTGGTGGTCCAGGTGTTGGCGGCAATGTTGTACTGCCAGGTCTGAGTGTAGGCGGGAGTGATGCTGCCAGTGGTGTAGCCACCCACGATGTAGATGTTGCCATTGAAGTAGCCGGAGGCAGCGAAGCCGCGCACATCAGGCATGGGAGCGCCGGTAGTCCAGGTATTGGTACCCACATCGTAGATGCGGTTGGTGTTGTAGACGGTGCCAGCAGCGGTGCCACCACCCATGACGTAGACCTTGTTGTTGGTAGGTGAGTAGTTAGCAGAAGCCATCTCCACCGCGCCGTTAGGTGTCATCGGGGCGAGGGTAGTCCAGACATTGCTGCCGACGTTGTAGCGGGCGAACTGAGGAGTTTCGCCGCCACCGGAGAAGGAGTAGCCGCCTCCGAAGTAGGCGCCTACGGCATCAGCAGTGCCAGCCGCGCCATAGAGGTCGAGCGGGCCAGGAGCGACAGTCTGCCAGGTACCCACGCCACCGACGCACTGGGTCGGCGTTGCGGTCGCGCCGCTCGGTGTGGCGGTCACGGTTGGCGTGCCGCAGGCGGTGATGCTGGCCTTCTCGACGGTGTTGGTATCGGCGCTGCCATTGAAGCCGCCGACCATTAGGATGCTGTTGCCCATCACGTTGCCACCTGGGAAGCTACGCGGCGTGTTCAGGTTCGGGCCGCTGCCCCAGGTGTTGGCGCCGGGGTCGTAAACCAGGGTGGTGTTGTAGGCGTCAGGCGAAGCGGGGCTGCCGTTGAGGATAGCGCTGCGCCGGTCGGCGTTGTTGGCCGGGTTGCCGCCGCCGACCACGTAGGCCTTGCCGCCTAGCCCTGCGCCCACGCCATCATAGCGTGCTGCAGGCAGCGGCGCCATGGTTGCCCAGGTGTTAGCTGCCATGTCGTAGCGCTCGTTGAAGCTGCTGGCGCTGCCACCATAGCCGCCCATCAAGTAGAGGTACTGGCCGAGTTGCGCGGTTGCCGCGCCGCCTTGCGCCGCGGGGTCGGAGGCAAAGCCGGTGCTGACCCAGGTGTTGGCTACGGGGTCGTACTGCCAGACTGCGGTTTGCTCGGTGAAGGAACTGTCGAAGCCCGCGGCCAGGTAGATCTTGCCGTTGTAGAAGCCGAGCGAGGGGAAGACGCGCGCCGCAGGCAGCGGTGCGCCGCTAGACCAGGTGTTGCTGGCGATGTCGTAGATGTTGTTGTTGGTCAAGGCGGAGCCGTTGTAGCCTCCCATCACGTAGATCTTGTTGTTGATGGGGTCGTAGATGGCGCGAGCGTCGTAGTAGGCGGTGGGTAGGGGGGCCTCCGTGACCCAGATGTTGGCAACCGGGTCGTAGCGTGCGGTCGCGTTGGTCGCCGAGCCACTGATAGCGCCGCCAGCGGAGTAGGCGTAGGTGCCGTTGCTAGCCACTGCCGGGCTTTCGATTACTGTCGAGTAGTTGGCAACGAAGCTCCACGCGCTGAGGTTGCCACCAGCGCACTGGGTCGGCGTTGCGGTCGCGCCGCTCGGTGTGGCGGTCACGGTCGGCGTGCCACAAGCGGCAGGCTTGAGCCAGCGCAGCGCGTTGACGATGACCCGATCGTAGCCGGGAACGGTGCCATTACCACCGCTGTCGCCCATGTAATTGGGCAGCGCCACAGCGGTATGACCAGCCGTCGCCTTGTAAGCGACCGCCAGAGTTCCATCAGTGTAGGTGGCAACCTGAGTTGCCCCCGCCGCCAATGGCGACCCGATGCGGATAGCCGAGTTGAGGGTGGTGACGCCTTGCATCAGCGGATGCGTGGCGCTGTAGACACCCAAGGTGGTTGCGGTACCCACCACGGTGGTGCTGGGGGTGGTTGGCGAGTAGCCGCCAGACAGCCAGCGCCCGGTGAGGCCGAAGCCACTGTCGTTGTAAAGGGCGCCGAAGCTAACTACGACCACGCCGCCGCTATCCTGATAGTCAGCGAGATTGTTACCCATCGCGTTGGCGTCAGCGTAGGCGTTGTTGCTGAAGGTGACCACCTCATCGTACTGTTGCATCTGGGCGACGGTTGGTGTGCCCGCAAAAGCGTCGAAGAGGCCAACGGTAGTGACGCCCGGTTGAGCCAGCAGGGCGGTGCGCAGGGTGTTGGGTGGGGCAGCGTTATCGGAGTAGGCGATGAGGATCTTGTAGCCACCGCCCGCGCACTGCGTCGGCGTGGCGGTCGCGCCGCTTGGTGTTGCGGTGGTCGTGGGTGTGCCGCAAGCGCCAGGTGCAGTCAGGCTCACATCATCTACGTACATAGCGGTCTCATCGCCGAAGCCGTCCTGGTGTACCAGGAACTTGATGCGCACCGTCTGCCCGGCGTATGGCGCCATGTTGAAGGTGACGTTGGTCCAGGCCTGCGTGTTCTGGGCTACGTGCATGATGGTGGCGAGGATGGTGCCGGTGGTGCTGACTACATAGGCATCCTGCCAGTCGAAGGTGAGGGAGTCGCGGGTATGCGGCCAGTACCAGTAGGAGAGCGTACCGCCGCCTGCCGGTACCGCAACAGTCTGGTAGATGCTGCTGTCGCCGGTTGGCTCGGGCGGGCCGGTGAGGTTGCCGAGCAGGGCAGAGAAGGTGCCGCTATGCGCCTGGGTCATCACCACCGCTGGCGGCGGGATGGCGCCATCGGCGATCCAGGGCGGCAATGTGCCGGTCTCGAAGCCGCCGTTGACCACCACATTACCCCCGCCAGCGCAGGGTGTCGCGGTCGTGGTCGGCGTGCTGGTCGCGTTTGGCCCTACGGTGCCCAGCAGGCGATACATCTGGTCGGGCACGTTTGTCGTCCCGGTGCAGGTGCCGCGGTTGGACCAATTGGTGCAACCGGTACCGTAGCCCCCTCCTTCACGCCAGGCTGCCGGGTTGTTCGACAGCACTGAGCGCATTCCCCAGTACCAGTTGCTGCCGTTCTGGTTGGCGGTAACTGACACCCAGTATGCGCCTGGGGTTAGGGTGGCTGGGGAGGTCAGCGGGATGGTGTAGTCCGGGCTGGCACTCACGGACGTGAGGTTGGTCGCGCTGTAGACTGGGGTGCCCGGCAGAGTGCCTGTGCTAGTGTAGAACGAGACGTTGAAGGTGCCCTGGGCGGGAATGCCCGGATAACCGCGAGCATCAACCTCATTGATACTCCACGACTGGGTGCCGGTGATGACGAAGTCATCGGCGGCCTGTGCCGAGAGGGAGGGGTTATCGCTGCGGACGCTGGAGACGATGGCATTGTTGCCGTCGTTGTTGTACTGGTCGTAGAGCACGACATCAGGGAGCTGAGGCGCGGAGAGCGCCGGGGGCGCCGTAGGCGGGGCGGGGGCATTGGCCGGGTGGGCCAAGACGCTGTTGATGGCCTGACCCGCCGGCTTGGAGCCGGTGGTGGCACCTGTGTTGCCCTGCCCCGCCTGAGTGACGGGTTGGGCCTGGGGGTTACTAGGCGGGCTGCTAGATGGAGCGGCCTGCGCCGGGTTGAAGAAGGTGGTCACGGTGGCGAAGAGCATAAGCCCTACGACCATCACGGCTAGCCACTTCGGTACTGCACGCTTACTAGTCATAACTGTTCCCTTTCTCTTTCGACCTAACATAACCGATATGAATCTGACGTTACGGTTGCGCTGGCGAAATCGGCCTGGCCAGCGCGGTCGGTGCGACGACGCCTTTCGTCGCGCATATAGAGTAGCACATTTAAAGTTCATTGTCAATATTTAGCAGCAAAAATCGAGGTTAATTTGGCCAATTCACCAAACTGCTGGCAAGCAAAATGATAACGAGATTTCAGTAAGGTTGGGGAGAGGGCTTTTTGCTGGCTGTCTGCTCAGGGCACGCAGCCAAAAGTGGCGTAGGGCCAGTTGGCAGCAGCGATGGCGAGACTGGCGCGGGTGCGCGGCGTGGCGCTGTAGAGGGTGGTGGTCTGTTTGTCGTGCAGCGCAACGGTGACTGGCAGGTAGAGGCGCTCGCCGCACCATGCCAGCCCTAGCACGAACTCCGATTGGGCAGCCTGCTCATCGCTGGGCGGGTTGGAGAGGTAGTCGCCCAGCGTATAGCTGCGATTTGCCGCCAGGTCACGGCGCTTGACTATCGCCTGATGGGGTTGGTGAGCCTGGAGTGGGCCTCTGCTTTGTGCGGCGGCGATATCGTGTTCGATGTAGACCAGGCTCTGGCCGTCGGGCGACCAGGCGAGTGTCGCTTCGAGGTAGTTGTCGGTGGCGGGCATGATCTTGCTCACGCTGCCATTGGCGAGGTCAAGCAGGACGATGCGATTGTTGAGGCTCTCGTTGATGCGACCACGCGGCGCGGGTTGGCTGTCGTCGCGGTCGAGGTAGGCGAGATGGCTGCCGTCGGGCGCGGGAAAGGTGAGTCGTGAGGGAAGCTCAAGCCGCTGCCCTGCGCCGCTGCCATCCGCGGCGAATGAGTAGATGGTCGGGTTGTAAGTGGCGCTGTTCCAGGAGCGCAGATAGACCTGATTGGTAGCGGCGGTCCAGCAGAGCGGGGTGAGATACCAGGCGGCGTAATCCTCCAGCTTGCCGGAGGCGATTGCCGTCGCCGCATCGCTGCCCAGGTCGGCGCGGTACAGCGTCCAGGTTCCCCTTACCCCCAGCGTGCCACCGACGAACTGCTGCTGGTTGATGATATAGGCAATGCTGTTGCCATCCGGCGCGAGTAGCGCCGGGGTGAGGCTGCTGACCAGCTTGAGCGTGTTGCTGACGATCACGCTGAACTGCCGCTCCGTGGGCGGGTTGAAGCTGCGCACCATGTAAGTCGCCGTGTAATTACCTTCGGCAACCTGGCTGGTGGTGGTATAGCTGACCAGCCTGCCATAATGCAGCGCAGGCCGCGCGCTGGCGAGCAGCTCGAGGTTGAGGCTGGTGGTAACACCCTGACTGTTCTGCAGCGCGAGGCTGACCACTTCGCCCTGCTCGCCCTTTAGGTCAATCATCAGGTTGGGCATTGCGTTCGGCGCGGCAGTGGCGGTTGGCTCGACGATGGGGGTTTCGCCCAACGACTGCGGCGCAGCCAGGATGCCGATCACCACGATCACGGCCACCAGCATCACCACGCCCGCCTGGGCAATGGTGGTATATGAAGTTCTTTTTCGATCGGAATGACTCATAATTTGTTTATGAGATACTAGCGGACACAGCCAACGATATTGTAAGGCCAATCGCCTGCGACGGCGGGGCGGAAACCGCCTGGCCGATCGGTGGGGATGTAGTAGAGGGTCGCGCTGGAGTTGCCTGCGTCGCGATAACTGGTAAGCTGGATGTACAGGCGGCTGCCGCACCACGCCAAATCGCTGTTGGTCGCGTAAGGCGGATCGTTCGCGCCCGCCTGATACTCGCTGATGTTGATCGGCTGCGCGGCGCTGAGGTCGAGCCGCTTGAGCAGAATGTGGTAGAACAGGTCGCCCGCCGCCATCTTGCCCGCCACCGGCGTGGGCGGGGCAAGCCGCTCGATGTAGGCGAGGCTCTGGCTGTCGGGTGACCAGGCGATCTGCTCGATAGCGTCATCACCGCTGGCAACGATGCGGCGCGAACTGCCATTCTGCAGGTCGAGGATGGTGATACGGTTGAAGTTGTTGAACTGCTGCGGCGTGAAGGTGGCAACGCTGCTGTCCAGACTAGCAATCTTGCTGCCATCGGGCGACACTTGATAGAAAAAGCTGGGAACCGTCACCTGGCGGCCCGCCCCGCTGCCGTCGGCGTTGTAGGGATAGAGGGTAGCGACGGGCTTCTGCGAGGAGGCCGCTTGCAAGTTGAGGTAAATCTGATTGCTGGCGTTGGACCAGAAGGCGAGCGAGGCAGAAGGCGCGGTCGTGCCTTCCAACTCGCCGGAGCCGAGCGTGGTTTCAGTCTTGGTGTTCAGGTCAACGCGGAGCAGCATCCAGGTGAGGCGCACGCGCAGGCCATTGTCAATGAACTGCTGATGATCGCGCAGGTAGGCGATGCTGCTGCCATCGGGTGAGAGTTGGGCGGGGCTGAAGATGTAGCTATCGCCGATTGCGTTGGTGGCGGTCATCACTGTGCTGAACTGGCGCAGCGCTGACGAGTCGAGGCTACGTAGGGTATAGGTGGCGGTGAAGACCCCAATCACGCCGCGCGGGCTGGTGGCGAAGGTGAGCAACTTATCGCCAACCAGCGAATAGGAGGCACCCAGCGTGAGGGGCAGGTTGAGGGTGGAAGTCACTCCCTGGGCATCAAGTAGCCCAATCTGCACCGTATCTTTGAGGCGACCGGCGTTGAGGTCAAACGCCAGGCGGGGTTGGGATACTGGCGTAGCAGTCGCCAGCGGCGGCAACAGGGCTTGCTCATCAACCCCCTGCGGTTGGGTGAGGATGCCGACCGCAATCACAACCGCGACCAGCACGACAACACCGACCTGCACGAAGATGATGGATGAACCTTTTCCTTTGGCGACTGGCTTGTTCATTGACTATTGTACCTCTGACGCGACGCGAAAATCATGAGTCTCCCAAAGTTTGACCGACTAAGCCCCCTGCGGGGGTTGGGGGAGAATCTTGCCTAGCAACAACTAAGCCCCCAGCGGGGGTTGGGGGAGAAATCTTGAAGCGCCAGTCATGCTCATCTGGGCACTCTATGCTGCATGGCGGGGGCGGCATTGCGGCTGGGCAGCATCTCTCCCCCAACCCCCGCTGGGGGCTTTTTGCACCAGTTAACTATTGCTGAGGCGAGCGTGCAGCACGCGCTCGCTCTGCATCGTGACACGGGCGAGTTCCGAGACAGTCAGGCCGACCACCCACAGCGGCTGCTCGCCGAGTTCAGGGTCGGTGACGACCAGCAGCGGCCAGTTGGCACGCAGGTGGGTGGCGATTTTGGCGTCCACCATGATGTCTTGCAAAGTTTTGCTCTGCCCGTGCAGGCCGAGCGGGGCGATGCGTTCACCGGGCAGCCGCCCGCGCAGGATGAACGGTGGGCTGAAGGCGCTGACATCGAGGTACGCCTCGAACGATCCGACCGCGGCCGGGTTGGCGGGCGGCGAGGCCCAGGTGAACCTGGCCTGCCAGCCAAAAGGCAGCATAACGCGAGCGGGCGGCTCGATCAGCAGCGGGGCGGGTGAGGCGAGTTGCGGCGCGAAGCTGCGGTCGAGGGCGCGCAAGCGCTGTTCGAGCTTATCGCGTAGCCCAACCACGAAGCCATCAGGTTCGCGCATCATTACCAGGCCGTGCGGCAGGCTCATGCGAGCGCGGGCGGGGCCGTTCGCGCCGAGCGCAGCGTCAATATGCACCCGCTCCAGGCCCTCGACGTGACCGACGATGGTGAGGACCGCGCGGCGCAGGCAGTAGGGCTGGAGCGCCAGCGGCGTCTCGTGCCAGACCTCGCCATCGAGTCGCACCACGCCGTCACCGACGGTCGCCAGGCGCGACCAGAGCGCATCTACCTGTGCCTCCAGGTAATCGTACTCGGCGGCATAGGTGAGGCTGGCTCGCCAGACGTTCTCCTTGAACTCCGGGTTGTAGCCTTCGAGTGCAGGGATAAGTTGGTGGCGCACCCTGTTGCGACGCAGGCTCAGGTCATCGTTGCTGCTGTCGCTGCGCGGCTTGAGGTCGAAATGCCTACAGTAAGCCTCGGTCTCCCGCCGCCATAGCGCCAGCAGCGGACGCACCACTAGCAGCAATGGCCCTTGCGCCGTGACACCGCTCTCCGCGCCATATCCCTCAAGGTCAGGAACATCGGCCTCAGCCAGTCGAAAGATGGGCGCGGCGGAGCGCATTCCGCGCAACCCGGCCAGTCCGCTGCCGCGCAGCCAATGGATCGCCACTGTCTCCACCTGATCATCGGCGGTGTGACCGACCGCCACCCGCTCGGCCCCGACACTGCGGGCCACATCGGCGAGGAAGGCATAGCGCACCTGGCGGGCGGCCAACTCCGGCGACAGGCTATGTTCGGCCTGGTAGGAGCGCACATCCGCCGCGCTGATGGTGCAGGGCAGCTTGAGTTGGCGGGCAAGAATCTGCACGTAGCGGGCATCGGCCTCCGCCTCCGGCCCGCGCAGCCGATGATTGAGGTGGGCCACGTGCAGCCGCAACCAGTAGTGTTCGCTCAAGCTATCGAGCAGGTGCAGCAGGCAAACCGAGTCCGCCCCGCCCGATACGCCAACCACCAGGGTCTGCGGATGGGTGAATAGCTGGTGCTCATCAATGAAATGTTTAACCCGGTCGCTGATGTTGGGCAAGGTGACGGCCTATCCTTCATCACGTGCAATACTCCACTTCCACTATAGCGTAATCATAAACGTTATGGCGGAAAATCGCAAGAGTGAGAGCATAACAAAGAGCGGCTGGCGCCTAGCGCCAGCCGCTTGAAGTGCTACTTGGGTGACGACGG
>QHBQ01000474.1 GCA_003243865.1 Candidatus Chloroheliales bacterium
CCGTTGGCGAGAAAGAAGTTCTGATGCGGATACTGCTCTACACCGGCAAGGGGGGCGTAGGTAAGACCAGCGTGGCGGCGGCCACCGCCCTGCGCCTCAGCCAGCTTGGCTATCGCACCATCATCCTCAGCACCGACGCGGCCCATTCGCTGGCCGACTCGCTGGACACCACCCTTGGCCCCGAGCCGGTTGAGGTTGCCCCCAACCTGTGGGGGCAAGAGGTGGATGTCCTGCATGAGATTGACCGCAATTGGGAGCGGGTGCAGGAATATATGACCAGCCTGCTATCCTGGCAGGGGATGGAAGGGACGATGGCCGCTGAGATGAGCGTGCTACCCGGCAGCGAGGAGCTGGCTGGCCTGCTGCGCATCATCGCCCACCGCGAGAGCGGCAACTACGATGTGGTCATCGTGGACTGCGCACCCACCGCTGAAACCCTGCGCCTGCTCTCCTTCCCGGAGATGGGCGAGTGGTGGCTACAGAAAATCTTCCCAATCCAGCGCGCGGCGGCCAGGGTGATCCGCCCGATTATGCGCAGCATGACCAGTATGCCGCTGCCCAAGGACGAGATCTTCGATGCGGTCAAGCACCTGATGGAGCAGTTGCAGCACATCCACGATATTCTGATCAACCCGCAGGAGTCGGCGGTGCGTATTGTGCTTAATGCTGAGAAGATGGTGGTAAAGGAGGCGCAACGCATCTACACCTACCTCAACCTGTTCGGCTACGCCACCGACTTGATTATCTGCAACCGCGTCATCCCTGCTGAGGTCAACGACCCCTACTTCGCCGCCTGGAAGGATAGCCAGAAGCGCTACCTCAGCCTGATTGACGAAGCGTTCTCGCCTGTGCCAATCCTGCAAGGCCCGTTCTTCGACCAGGAAGTGGTGGGCTTGCCGATGCTGCAGCGCATGGGCGCGGCGGTTTATGGCGACCGCGACCCTGCCACCATTTTCTTCACTGGGCGAGCGCAGGAGGTCAAGCCGCAACGGGACGGCAAGGGCTATACCCTCAGCCTGCCGCTGCCGCTTGCCAGCAAGAGCGATATCAACCTGCTGCAAACTGGTGACGAACTGATCGTCCAAGTCGGCTGGTACAAGCGCAACATCATCCTGCCCCGCGTCCTCACCACCCTGTCGCCGCACGGCGCGCGCTTCGAGGACGGACGGTTGGTCATCAATTTCAACTGAACTACCCTAACCCTCCCCCATTTCGGGGGGGATTGGCCCCTACTCCTGGAACGGGAGGGGTGGGGGTTTACTGGTACGAAGGAGGCAGCTTATGGCGATGGAGCAAGAGCGCGGCAACGAGGCACAGGACGGACAATCAGCGCAGGCCGCCGAGGATAGCGCGATTGAAGAGCTGCAAGCTGATGAGCAGCCAGCGCTGAACGCCGACGAGGTTGAGACACTCGTCGTTGTCAACGATGACAGTGGTGATACCCTGATGCTCGATATGCAGAGCGGCGCGGGGGTCTTGCTCCACGGCGGCACGATGGCCGAGATCATGGTGGACGACAGCGACGAGGTGATGGACGAGGATGTGGACCTCAGCTTCGGCAGCCGCCAACTAGACGAAGGTGAAGATGCTGGCTGGGTGATGCCCGACATTATTGGCTTCCTCGAAGAGCGGTTGCTGCCGCCAAAAGCCGCCCGCCACAGCCGCAACTTCCGCCGCGAACTGCTACTCGCCGCCCGCTCACTGATTGACGCGGGCCTGCGCGGAATGGAGCAGGAGCAGGTTGACGATTATGTGCCGCAGACGGAGGATGAGGATAGTCAGTTGACCCAGAGCCTGCCGCGCCGCCGCCCCAGCCTGCGCCGCCCCGCCCCCGCCAAACGAGGCCCGCAACGCATCGAACTCGATTAGTGAGGAACATCAACCTTGGTTGACCCCGAAAATCCTGAACTGCATAGTGCGATTACCCCACCATTGTTGAGACCGCAGCGGCACAAAGTCAAAGGGAGGATGGTCCATGCCAGCCGACCGACTGCCCGCGCGGTAGGCGGTAATGGCACCACCCAGCTACCAGTCGCGTCTGTCCCACTCGCCTCGCCTGTCAGCGATGAGCTAGATGAGATTGACGAGATCTACAGCATCCTAATCGTGCCTGAGGCCGAGCCGCACATCGAGGAGGATATTCCCCCTGCCAAGATCGCTGAGATCGAGGCAGAGGTCGCCCGCAGCGAAGCGGAGATCGAACATTACCTTGAACGCGCCCTCAATGCCGAAGGTCTCAGCACCGACGATCCGGTGCGCCTCTACCTGCGCGAGATTGGCCGCACCCCCCTGCTCAAGGCACTAGACGAAGCCGACCTGGCCCAGCGTATCGAGGCGGGCAAGCGGGCTAGTGCCATCCTGCATAGCAGCGGCAACGACTCGGTTGCCCAACCCTGGATGGTTGACCTGCCCGAGCTGCCTCGCGTGCAGATGGTGTTCAGCAACGATAACCGCAACCTCATTGCCGCCAATGGCCGCAGCCTGCGCGAACTGGAAGCCTGTGTCAACGATGGCCGCCTCGCTAGTCAGCAGTTGGTGCAAGCCAATCTCCGCTTGGTGGTCAGTATCGCCCGCCGCTACATCAATCGCGGCCTCAACCTGCTCGACCTGATTCAAGAGGGTAACATCGGCCTGATACGGGCCAGCGACAAATTCGACCACCGCAAGGGCTATAAGTTCAGCACCTACGCTACCTGGTGGATCCGCCAGGCGATCACCCGCGCAATCTCCGACCAGAGCCGCACCATCCGCCTGCCGGTCCATGTCAGCGAGACGATCAGCCGGCTGAAGAAGGCCTCACATGATCTGCAGCAGCGCTTGCAGCGCGAACCGAGCGAACTGGAGATTGCTGCCGAGATGGGATTGACCCTGGCGAAGGTGCAGCGCATCATTGAAATTGCCAAGCACCCGGTCTCGATTGATACACCGCTCGACGAGAACGAGGACAGCTTCCTGGGCGACCTCATCGAAGACCAGAAGGTGGCGACCCCGATGGAGGAGGCAACCCAGCGGCTGCTCAAGGAGCAGATTGATGCGGTGTTGCAGAATCTATCCGAGCGCGAACGGCAAATCATCGTACTGCGTTTCGGCCTCAACGACGGCCATTACCGCACCCTCGAAGAGGTGGCGAAGGAGTTCAACATTACCCGCGAACGCATCCGCCAGATTGAGGCCAAGATCCTGCGCAAGCTGCGCCATTCCCGCTACGGCGGCAGCAAGCTAAAGGCTTATCTGGAACTGGACTGAAGGAGAGGAAACATGACCGATCAGCGTGACTATAACCGTCAGACGATTGAGCAATTCCGCACCAGCCGCGGCGACCCCAATGGGCCGTTTGCTAGCAGGCCCTTGCTCTTGCTCACCACCACCGGCGCGAAGAGCGGCCAACAGCGCACCACGCCGATGATGTATATTCCCGATGGCGACCGCCTGCTCGTGATCGCCTCTAATATTGGTGCAGCTACCCACCCTGATTGGTATCACAACCTCGTAGTTCACCCCCAAGTGACCGTCGAGGTCGGTGCCGAAACCTTCGCCGCCACTGCTGCCGTCACCGAAGGTGTGGAGCGGCAACGGCTGTGGGATAAAGTGGTAGCACAGTATCCCTTCTTCACCGAGCATCAGTCCAGGACGACCCGCCAAATCCCCGTGATAGCGCTCTCCCGACGAGATGGCAGGGCAGGCGTTTAATCACCCTTACCCATCACTGATCACCAATCACTACCTCGCCCCCCACGACAGTATACACCACCCGCGCGTGCTTGATTTCCTGTGGCGGGATGGCGAAGATGTCGGCGTTCAGCACCACGCAGTCCCCTAGCTTGCCGACCTCCAGGCTGCCCTGGGTTGCCTCTGCGCCAGCGGCATAGGCGG
>QHBQ01000321.1 GCA_003243865.1 Candidatus Chloroheliales bacterium
CCGAACAACAACATCCGTCGCGATGAGATGGCCCAGATTGTGTATGAGGGTATCATTCACCGACCGTGACGGGATTAAGGATTAAGGATTATGCAAGAGGGGCGCACCTTCGGTGCGCCCCCTCCTGCTGTCATGAGTCATCCCGAATCTTGCGACTAGTAATACCAATTAGCCGTGGAGACGCTGTGATTTCGTAGGGGCGAACAACGGTTCGCCCTGGCGCAATTTACATCGCCACCAAACGTAATTGGGATAAGCCAGCGAGCTGAAGCGCCGCTAATCTGAGCCGCCCAGCGGAGGTTGGGGGAGAGATGCCGCCCAGCCGCAATGCTGCCCCAGCCACGTAGCATAGAACCGCCCAGATGAGCATGACTGGCGCTTCGAGAATTCTCCTCCAAACCCCGCTTGGGGCTTTAGTTGCTTGCCCCGCTGGACTAATAAGGCCGCAACGTGTATTATAGACAAAACACCTGAACAGAGCAGGCCTATTCACTACCAACCGTAAAAACAATGCCCCGAGGAGCGCAGCTGTGGATAATCATGCCAGCGCAAATATATCAAGCTCACCATACGAAACGGCGGCGGTGAGCATGACGCTGAACGATCCAGGGCTGATCCGCTGGCTGATTACCGCACAGCACCGCGACGGGAGTTGGGGTGGAAAGATACCGCTCGCCGCCGACCGGCTGCTACAGAGCATGATGGTGGTGCGGGCGCTGCTTGATGACCAGGCGCGTAACGAGCAGCAGGAAGAGCTGACCGATGCGATTGTGGGCGGCAGCGAGTATATCATCAACAGGCTGGCTAGCTGGCGGGATGAGGAACTGAACATCGCCGACCTGTGCGGCTTTGAGCTGCTGGTACCAGCGCACCACAGCGCCCTGGAGCGGGCCGGGTTGATGCTGCCGCCACTGCCGGAGACGCTGCTGGCGCGGCAGCGCCGCAAGCTGGCGCTATTGCCCCCCGACGCCTATTACGACCCCCGCCTTAGCAATCTACACCACTCGTTGGAAGCGCTGGATGGCAATCTGCATAACTATGACCTCGGCAGGCTGGAAGATTTGTTGTTCGCCGATGGTTCGCTGGCATCGTCACCCTCGGCGACTGCCTTCCTGCTACGCCAGCCACAGGTGAGTGAAGCTGCATGTAAGCGGATGCGTGCCTATCTCGATGCCGCCCGTAACCCTGATGGCGGCTACTCGCCAACCTACCCGCTCGATCAGGTGGTATTGTTGTGGCAGCTATATTTCGAGCGGATGGTCACATCCAGTTCGCTGCTCCATGCCCGCTTGCTCTGGATGCTGGCGCGGCTGAAGCCGGGCAAGGGGGTAGGAGCCAACGCCCTGTTCGTCGCCGATGGCGATGATACGGCGGTAGCTGCGCTTTTGGCGACCGAGTTCGGCCTGGAATATCAGGCGCTTGACCTCGCTGCTACACTGATGCGCGATTTCTTCGATGCGGGCAGCGGACACTTTCGCACCTATCGCGCCGAGTTGACTGCCAGCCCTACCACCAGCGCCCATGCGGTTGAGGCGCTTGTCATGTTGCTCAAACACGGGCTGGGCAGCGCCGCAGAGCGCGCGCATTGGCAGGCGGCGCTGGTTGGCGTGGCCGATTATCTGGTCGAGCATCTCTGGGTGGCAGACAAGTGGCACGTCAGCAAATACTACAGCATCCTCAGGCTAACCCACAGCATCAGCGAACTGGTTTCGCTACATGGGCAGGTGCCTGGGTTGGAGGCGCTGAACCAAAATTGGGTACACCTACGTCGCGAGTTGCGGGTGCGCCTGCTCGCCGAGCAGGATGTCAGTGGCGGCTGGGGTGATTGCGGCCAGCCCACTGTCGAGGAGACTGCCTACGCCACGCTCACGTTGCTGCGGCTACGTATCCACGACCAGGCGTGGTTTGCAGCGTTGCGCCGCAGCCGCGACTTCCTTAGCACCAGCGGCGGGCGGGGCATGGCCGAGATGTGGATTGATAAGACGCTCTATCAGGCAGAAGGCATTATCTCCAGTGCGGTTCACGCCGCACTGGGCCTGCTTGGAAAAGAACTGGGCAACACCCCGCGCGTTCGCCGCTCTGGCTTACCCAGGGCGGCTGTATCCCCGTGCCTAAAGGCAGGAGCATTAGCCGCTTTGAAAATCGGTAATTCAGTAACGCTTCAGGAGCAGAATCATGGCTAAGAACATCGGTATACTCATCTTCGACGAGGTGGAGGTGCTAGACTTCTGCGGGCCGTTTGAGGTTTTCTCCGTGACCCGCAATCTGAGAACGTCGGACGACGATGAGGCGGACAAGCCGTTCAATGTCTATCTGGTGGCCGAGCAGGAGGCGTTGGTGCGCACGCGCGGCGGGATGATGGTGCAGCCGCACTGCACCACTGCGACCTGTCCGCCGCTCGACCTGTTGCTCATCCCTGGCGGCTGGGGAACGCGCCGCGAGGTGGGCAATAAGCCGCTAATCACCTGGATTGCCCAGCGTAGCGCTGAGGTAGAGCTAACCGCCAGCGTCTGCACCGGCGCGTTTCTGCTCGCCGCGGCCGGGCTGCTTGAGGGGCGGCGGGCGACCACCCACTGGCAGAGCATCGCGCGGCTGGCACAGACCTACCCCACCGTCACCGTGCTGTCCGACATCCGCTACGTGGACGAGGGCAAGATTATCACCTCGGCAGGCATCAGCGCGGGCATAGACATGAGCCTCTATCTGGTGCAGAAGTGGCTGGGCCGCGCGGTGGCGGAGCAGACCGCCCGGGTGATGGAATATAATTCTAATTCAGCATTCGAGTAATGCCAGAAGGCGGCGGCGACCCGGCTGAGGCTGGCACGGCGCAGGCGCACCAGATGCGCGCGGAGCGGAATGGTGATCGGGCGGGCAGCGCGGCCCTCGCCGAATGGCTGAACGACAGCGACGGCGGTGGTTGAGACGCGGCTGCGCGAGACAAAGCCGAGACCTGCCCCTGCCTCAACCGCGAGCGCGACATCCTCCATACCGTCAAGCTCCAGGCTGGGCTGGAGGTCCTCCCTCGCCAAGCCGCGCTCGGCCAGCGCCTCTTCGATGGCGTAGCGCAGTTCGCTGCCCGCTCTGGGCAGCACTAGCAACTGCATGGCAATCTCGCCCAAGCGCAGCGACCCACCACCGTCGGCGTTTGCCCAGGGGTGATCAGTAGGCACGACCGGCACCAGTTCATCCTCCAGCAGCGGGATGCTCTCGAATTGTTTGCTAGTAGGTGCGTCACCAAGCAGGGCGAGGTCGGCGCGCCCGCTACGCAAGGCACCCAGCGCCTCACCCTCCGGCTGACGGGTGGCGCTGATGCTCACCGCTGTATGCTGGCGCTGAAAGCTGGCGAGCAGCGCGGGCAACATTCGCCCCTCGACTGCCACCGCCAGGGTCAGCCGCCCGCTCAGTTCGCGGCTGCCCGGCCCGGCAATTGCCTTCTCGGTCTCGGCGGCAACCGCCAGCAGTTCGCGGGCGGGGGCAATCAGTGCCTGCGCCCGCTCGGTCGGCACCATTCGCTGACCGCGCCGCTCGAACAGCCGGGTCTGGTAGCGATCCTCCAACCCTTTTATCTGCATACTAATCGCCGGTTGGGTCATATGCAGCTTCTTGGCCGCCGCGCTGAAGTTGCCCTCGTCCACCACGGCAATGAATATTGAAAGTTGGTAGAGGCTGATCATACTTCAACCTCTGGCAACCCGAACAGGCGACGGGCGTTGGCGGTAGTCGCGTTGGCAAGTTCCTCGACGCTGATACCGCGCAACTCGGCGATCTTCGCAGCGGTGTATACCACCCGCGCCGGTTCGTTACGCCGCCCGCGAAACGGCTCCGGGGTGAGGAACGGGCAGTCGGTCTCCACCAG